>RFIA01000260.1 GCA_003695675.1 Chloroflexota bacterium | reverse complement strand
TCGGCAGCGACGGCGGAGCTGCACACCCGCGCCCGTACCTTGCGCCGCATCGTCGATGAACGCCCGAAAGACCCGGACTCGACGGTGTACGAGACACTGCAACATCAAGCCGATTTGACCGAACGACTCATCGGTGCAGAAGCGGCGGAAAAGATGCGACAGTGGTTCGTCACTTATCAAGATTTCCTCGTCATCTATCTCGACGAAGAACTGCGCCGCAGCAAGAAACTCGAAGGCTTCAACGAACGTTTTCGCGAGATGTTCATCGACCGTCACCCGGCGTATCCCCTGTTTCGGCATTGGTATGACGTCATCGAAACCTCGCCGGAATATCCGCCGCCGCCAACCGATGAACCCGTGCCGGAACTGCGCGAAGACGAAGAACTCCCGCCGGAAGACGAGTCGCAGACACGGCGATACATTGCGCACGAAGCGCAAACACAAGGCGGGCGTTTCTCGCTTACGAATATTTTTGTCGCGCTCATCGGCATCGGCTTGTTGGTCGGCCTGTTGATTGTCGGCGGTGTGTTGGATTTTGGCGATAACGGCGTCGACATCCCTGTGACGATTAGCGATACCCCAACGCCGGATGAAACGGCGACGCTTCTCGCGCAGACGGCCCCGGCACAAGCCGTGACAGATGCGCCACCAGCCGCCACGCTCGACCCGAATGCCGTCACACCGACATTGCTGCCGGGTGTTGCGGTTGCGGTGGCGTCGGACTTTGTGACGGCGACACTGCTCCCCGATGTGAATGCGCTTCAAACCAACACGCCGCGCCCGACCGTCACGCCGTCGGCGACGAACACACCCTCGCCGACCGACACGCCGTCGGACACGCCGACGCCTTCGCCGACGTATACGCCGAGCGATACCCCAACGCCAACGCGCACGCCGACGCCGACATTGCCGCCGGGTGGGTTGCAAGGCGAACAAGATTTTCTCGCACGCTTCAGGGAACAACCGCCGGGTGTGCTGCCGTGGGATGCCGAGCAATTTGATCTCGGTGCAGACGATGCGTTCTGGCGGCTGGGCGTCGGTGCAGAAACCGAGGGCGATGTCATCACGATTATGCCCTCGGTGGAATTGATGGACATGTTGTTCGGTGAAGACGCCGCCAACCGCATCATCCGTGTCGAGGCGACGATGACACTGGCGACATTCAATCCAGACTTGCTCGAACAAGATGAGGTTTTCTTCGGCATCTACATGGTTGATGCAGACGATCTCTCCAACAAAGCGGGTTTGCATATCGCCGTACCACAACCGGGCGTCATCAACACCAATCTGCGCATTGATGACGAGTTGTCGTTCATCAGCCAACGCGCCGTCAACGGCATCATTGTCGCCGTGCGCTTGGAGCGTAATCTGACCAATGGCCGCATCGAAGTCTTCATCAATGGCGCCCGAGTCGGGCAGGCGATTGGCTTCACCGACCAGCCGGACGACCCGATTCTCCCCGTGTTGTTCGTCAAAGACGGCGGCGTCATCGTCAATGTCACCGAATGGACGGTGACGCTGCGATAACATTGTCATGAATGTAGCCGATTACAGCTTTTTATTTTGGGTGACCGCCGTGACCGCCGTGTTGTTGCTCGGTGTCTCGAAAGCGGGATTTGGCACCGGAGCAGGCTTGGTTGCGACGCCATTGCTCGCCTTGACGATTCCCGTCACCGATGCGGCGGCGATTTTGCTACCGTTGCTGATTTTGATGGACGCGCTTTCGATACGCTATTATTACCGTTCGTTCGACCGGGACAGCATTCGGGTGATGCTGCCGGGCGCTCTCGTGGGGATTGTGCTCGGCTCGGTGTTCTTTGGTTATCTGAGCGACAATGAACGCATTCTCGAAGTCGGCATCGGCGTGCTTGCGCTGTTGTTCGTCGTTTATCAAACGATACAAGTCTTGTTCAGCACCTCATTAGAGCGCTTGAAGATGCCCAACACAGCAGGGGTGCTGCTCGGTTCTGTCGCCGGGTTTTCGTCGACTGTAGCTCACGCCGGTGGGCCGCCATCGGTCATTTATTTGCTGCCGCAGCATTTCTCGCGAGAGATCTTTGTCGGCACGACCGTCGTCTTCTTCACTATCGTCAACCTCATCAAATTGGTGCCGTATGGTATGCTCGGTCTGCTCAGCGTCGGCAACCTGACAATTGTCGTCATCCTCGCGCCATTGTGCTTGCTCGGTGTACGGCTCGGTATTTTTGCCAATCGTCATTTCAATGATGTCTGGTTCACGCGCATCGTGTATGCGCTCTTGTTCTTGACCGGTATTCAACTCATCGTGGGGCACAATCTACTCGACTTCGTTTTTTAAAGATTAAGCGCCAAGAAAAGCAAAACGATTCAACGCAAAGATCGTAGAGCAAATCTCTGTGTCCTATATCTATTCATCTATCCATGATGGAAACGGCGGACAGCATGTATGCTGTCCCCACATCGTTGTGAAAACCTGTAGGGACGCGCTACTGCGCGTCCGTTACTGATTCGGCTACATAAGACCTGTTTTCACGCCGAATCGTTTTGCGCTTTGTCACAAAATCTGATAAAAGGAGAAAAGCGCCGTATTGCCCAACGCTCAAGAACTTTTCGCCAAATACCTTTACCCGGAGGATTTGTCGATCAAATTCAACGCACTGTTCGTGATACGGCGCTTTTCCAACAAGTTTGAATAGACGCGCTCTTAATCTCCCGCGTCGTGAACCGGAGGTGATTTCACTCGTGTCGCTCCGTTTGCTTCTGTCGTGATTGCGACAGACGCCTCATCCACCATTTGAAAGCCAGCGAATACAGAGACTGTGGCTTGATAACGTGGGTTGGCGGAGCTATACGGAAATTCTTCAGCAGTTTGGGTGATGCCGTTGGCAACCGGCGACAATAACAACATATTCAAACGTGCATCGAGGGCGCGTTGGGTCGTCAGGTGAGTGTAGACAAAATCACGCTCCCAGATCAGCGCCGCATCCGGTAGCAAAATCGTCAATAACGGAATAGCCTGCGATTGAATATGCGCCACGACGCCGCTAATCCCTTGCTTGATCGGTGTGCAAACCATCTCTAAAGCATCCGGCAATACAATAAACCCATGCAAACGCACCCAACCGGTACGTTGTGCCCCGATCAATGCACTCACAACCACTTCGGCACTGCTCGAGTTTTTGAAATACGGCTTATTGCTCTCTGTTGGCATTCGGATATAAACAGGGTGGTCAAACATGTTTACTGCAATCCTGTCAGCACGACTCTGCTAGTTACAACACTTACATTGTAACGGGCATGTCGAAGGGCGAAGATAAAGATAAGTTTCAAAAGCATAACAATGCTTTAACTGAAATGAAGCGGACTGTTATCACGAGGGCAAAGCCACCGCGTTGAATGTCCCCATCACAGTCACAGTGCGGATCTCGCCGCCCGCGCCGGGATCGGTTGAAGCGGTGAATTCAAAACTGCCGGAAATCGTGTCGCTCACATCGCTGATGGTCAACGTGCCGGAGACATCGCTCAAGAACGTCAAAGTGTCGAGCAAGTCGCGAGTGAATTGCGCCGATATACCGCCTGTGTCCGGCTCAGTCGCGAAGGTGTATGTGCCGGGTGTGATGTCTTCGGGAATACCGCTCAGTATCACGGCGAATTCCTGACTGCCATTGTGTAAGATAATCTCATACGCGCCATCAATCAAAGCAGGCGGAATCCACGCGCCATCATCATAATCACCGGCAACCTCTGAGTCGCCTGTGACGCTGTAGCTGACAGCGCTCGTCGCAGGCGCTTGTTGCGCGGGCGTGTCCTCCGGCGGCGTTTCGGCTGTTGGCTCATCTGTCGGTGGGACGGCTGTCGGGTTATCGCTGTCGCCGGATGAGCTGCCGGTGCTGCTTGTTGTCTCGCCGCCACAGGCCGCTAGCACAAACAGCAAAATCACGAGGCTAGAAAATAATTGAAGATGTCGTCGGGTTATCATGAGCTGTTCCTCTTTAGTGGTATCGAAAATTCACGCACAGTGTACCGCGCTTTGCCACAATCCGCCTGTTACGAATTTGTTGATATGCGGAGACACATCGCACAAGCGAAAGCACGCGATAACTGCCGGTCACAAGGTTTGTGCGTGTGTTCGCGTATGTGATGTAACGAAAACGAAATGTTGACTCAAGATATAGTTGTCGTTGCGTTGTCGTTATGAATTTACTGTGAAAATTCTCATGAGTCGTACATTATTCGGGTATAATCTCTGGTAAATTATTTATAAAGCACTTAAGCTGCCTCTACTGCGCCCATTACCCCGTTGCATTGACTGCTGTTACAACTTAATGGCATAAGCCCCCTGCGAGGTGGACTCACGTTCATGCCAACTCTATCTTTGAAGCAGTATCTACAAAAAATTGATTCGTTATTCGAAAGCGACTCGCATGACTTTCGTGAAATTGTCGAGCATTGTCGGCATATTTTGAAATATTATCCACAAAATATCGCTGCGTATCGCTATTTGGGGCGTGCATTGCTAGCAGGTGATATTGACGCCCAGTCAACGATCCATGTTTACCGGCGCGTTTTGCAAGTTCTCCCCGATGATTTTGTGGCCCACGCCAGTCTTGGAAAATTGTATCAACAAACGGGCGACCACCAGCGTGCCATCTGGCATGATGAACGCGCTTTTGAAATAAATCCACGCACTGATGATGTCATCCGCGCCTTGCATCGTCTGCGTAGACAGCATCTTCGTTTAGCCACGCCCCGTATGCCATTGACCACCGGCGGACTCGCCCGGCAGCAATTCGCTAACGGTTTATATCATGCCGCCATCGTAACGTTGAAAATGACACTTGCGAAATTCCCTAATCGCGTTGATATGCGACTTTTGTTGGCGCAGGCGCTGTGGGCAAGCGGCGACCGGATCGGCGCGGCAGAAGCAGCCACAGACGTTTTGAAAGACTTGCCGCTTTGTCTCGAAGCCAATCTTATATTGGCACGTCTTTGGATTGCTGTAGGGCGTCCTTCGGATGCAGCCCATTATCTGGCACGCATCGAAGCCGTTGCGCCATATACAGCGTTGAACCTCGTTCATGGCGCTTCGACGCCGAAAGACATCTATCAGCTCGAAGAACTTACCCATCAGCCAACCGCGCGGCAGGCAGCGCTCCCCGATCAACGGCATCAATTACAAGAACGCAGTCGAATTGACGCGAGCGAACTCGCAGACGTGACGACGACAACAGAACCGCAGGCACTTGAATCCATTGCGGATAAGACGCCGGCTGTTGAAGAACCCCGCGTGACAGACCCTGCGGTTGATGCGCCGGAAGCATTGCCGGCGTTCGACAATCACGAGGAACGGGATGAACAAGATTGGATGTCCGCAATTGACACGATGATCGATAAGATCATGCGAGATCGAGCAGCGATCATCGATGTCAATAGCAGCGCCATTGACGAGGCGATAAGCGCATCGTTGGCAGACGCGGGAGTCGAAGCCGCGACACCGGAGGCTGCACAACCTGTAGCCGATGTGGAGGCATCCGCTTGGCAAGATGCCGAGACGACGAGCATCGATGAGTCGCCTGATGATTCGTTTGCTGTGGGGCAACATTCAGAGTGGATGGTTCGCACAGACATCGAATACCCGGCTCGCGCCTCCAACATTGACGCCGTTGAAGACGAGCATCCGGTGAATGTGCCGCCGCATACACAAGAGGCATTGCAAGATGACAACGTGGGTATGTCAGCAGAATCAGAGCAAGAGGAACTCGATGATGAAGCGCTGCTCATTCTTGAATTAGCACAGGCGGGCGACACAACGCAGCCATCGTCCGAGCCGACTATCACGCCGCCGTTTTATATCGAATATGTCCACGAAATCTTTGATACCGACATCATGAATATGCTCGCGATGGCGCAGTCAATCGGTACGTATACACCAGCCTTCTATGTTGTGCCGGACGAGATTTTCGACGCCGACGCCATCAATACGCCTGCGCCCACTCTGTCCATCGAGACGACGTATGTTCCGGCATTTCATTTTCAACTCTCCGATACCATTCCTCGCGACGAGTGGCAGAAGCAACTCGACGTACAAGATGCGCCCGATCAAATCGCGCCATCTATGCAGGAAGCCGCAACAAGCAAATACGATTGGCTCAATGATGGCGATTGATCGACGAAGACTTTTCTAAACAATCGTCTTACATTGTTATGAGATTATTCTATACTGTTATTCAAAACGCCAATCCCGTTTTGTGAAATAAACACCATACAGATTCAACATAAAGACGTAAAGAGAATTTTGCTTTGTTCTTGGTGTCTTGTACTTACCAACAATTCTTTATCAGGCGTTATCAGAAATAACAACACAGGAGATCATCATGCCCCAACCACCATTCAACCGAGAACAATATCGCGAAATATCGAGAAAACAATGGGAACAAACTGCTGCGGGCTGGCACAAATGGACAACACTGCTGGCAAATTTCACTGACTCCGCGACGGCAAAAATGTTTGAATTCGCAGGAATCACGGCTGGCAGTCGTGTCTTAGATATTGCATCGGGCGATGGCAGCCATTCGATCAAAGCGGCGCAGCTTGTCGGCGACAGCGGTTATGTGTTGGCTACCGACATGGCCGAGAATATGGTCAATTTCGCTCGCGAAGCAGCTAGAGAAGCCGGATTGACGCAGATGGAAGTGCGCGTCATGGATGGTGAGAACTTGACGCTGAATGACCATTCCTTCGACGCGGTCATCTGCCAATTTGGATTGATGCTCTTTGCGAATCCTGCGCAAGGTTTAGCCGAAGCCTATCGCGTGCTGAAGGCCGGCGGGCGTTATGCTGCTGTTGTATTTACGACGCCGGACAAAACACCTTGGCTGGCAATTCCGGCGAAGATCGCGCTGGAACATGCGGGGCGTCCGATGCCACCGCCGGGCACACCGGGATTGTTTGCATTGGGTGATGAAAACCGACTCAAGAATCTGATGCGTGAAGCCGGATTTACTGATATTGAGACACATACCATGACTCGACCGATGCAACTGAAATCAGCAGCAGAATGCGTGACATTCGTCCGCGAAGTTGCAGGGGCGATTACGGCACTCCTCGCAAACCTAGATGAACAGGTGCAGCAGGCAGCATGGCAAGCGATAGAACACGGCTTACGTGTGTTTGAAGGCGAGCATGGCTTTAGCGCTCCCACTGAGTTTCGTGTGGTTGGCGGCAGAAAACCCGTCTAATGACTCTGAGTCGTTAAAATGTGTTGCTTGTAAGATATTTTGTCATGGTCTCGACGTAATGTTTACGTAACATTTTGCGTGTGACATGCGCTATAATGGAGTGCATGACAACACATCAGCAACAAACGATACTTGTGGTGGACGACGAAAAAACAATCCGCGAAGTCGTCCGCAAATATCTTGAGCGCGAAAATTTTCGTGTCGTCGAAGCCACAAGCGGCACGCAAGTCCTCGATTATCTGCATCAAACCGAGCCGGATTTGATTGTGCTCGACATTATGTTGCCCGGTGTCGACGGCTTTGAAATCACCCGCTCATTGCGCAACGGTGAGGATGACGGCTTCCTCAGCATTGGCAACGATATTCCCATCATCATGTTGACCGCCCGCACCGGCGAACTCGACCGCATCTTCGGCTTTGAACTCGGCGCGGATGATTATGTCGTCAAGCCGTTCAGCCCGCGTGAACTCGTGATGCGCGTCAAAGCTGTGTTGCGCCGTCATCAACCCATCGCGGCAACACAGGTTATGGAACGTGCGGACTTCCCGCATTTCAGCATCGAATTCGGCAGCCGAAGTGTGACAGTCGGCGATGCGACGATCACATTACCGGCCAAAGAATTTGAATTGCTCTCGTTCATGGTCAAGAATCCGCGACAGGTTTTTTCGCGCGCGCAATTGCTCGACCACGTATGGGGTTACGATTATTATGGCGACGACAGCACGGTGACAGTTCACATCTGCCGCTTGCGAGACAAACTCGAACCCGACCCCAGCAAGCCGCGCTATTTCCAGACGGTGTGGGGCGCGGGCTATAAATTTGAATCTCATGACGACGATTAAATTCAATCAACATCTGAATCGGCATCCGTTTTTGCTCTTCACAATCAGCATGGTGATTGCAATTGGCATCGCCATGTTGATTTTCGTGTTGAGCATGAAACCGCCGCCGCGAGATGTCCGCCTGATGATTCTATTCTTGTTTGGGACGAGTTTCGTGACGACCTCATTGGCGTATATATGTTATCGCTTTGATCTCGTCGGGCGCTTTCCAAGTGTGCGTTGGGGGATTCTCGTCACCGTTGTGTTGACGATTGTCTTGATCTTTCCGAATGTGTGGATGATTGCGCGGTTGATGTTCATCAGCCTGCACGACTTACAACTCGTCGCTGTGTTATTGATTTTCGCCGGAGTCGCGGCGACGGCGTTCGGTTACTTCATCACCTCGACGATGACGCATCGCATCAACAATCTGTCGCAGGCGGTCGAACGTTTAGGCGAAGGGCATTTTGATACCCGGCTCGATGCGCGTGGCAGCGACGAAATCGCGCAACTGTCGCACACCTTCAATTCGATGGTCGATAGCCTGCAACGTATCGACGCCGAGAAGCGCGAGATTGAACAAACGCGCCGTGACCTGACGGCGTGGGTCTCGCACGATTTGCGGACGCCGCTCGCTTCGATTCAGGTGATGATTGAAGCGCTGCTCGATGATGTTGTCGATGACAAAGAGACAACCGAGCGTTATCTACAAACATCGCTGACCGAAATCCGACATATTGGGCGTTTGATGGACAGCTTCTTTGAACTGTCGCAACTCGACACCGGGCGCATCGAACTCGAACGCGAGTATACGTCATTGCACAGTTTAATTTCGGACACGATGAGTCGCATGATGCCACAAGCTGAGCGACAGCAGATTCAACTTGCCGGACAGGTGGCGGAAGACATCGACCCAGTGTTCATGGATGCCACCAAAATTCAACAGGTGCTCTACAATCTCATCGATAATGCGATACGCTATACAGCGGCGGGCGAACACATCCTCGTGCGGGCGCGGCGTATCGGTGCGCAGGTGCAGGTCGATGTACATAACACCGGTACGCATATTGATGTTGAGCATCTGCCGCACATCTTCGACAATTTTTATCGCGGCGGGCGTTCTCGCGCCCAATCTGCCGATGGGCATCGCGGCACGGGACTCGGCCTCGCCATCGCCCGCGCATTCGTCGAAGCCCACAGCGGGACGATTCGCGTCGAAAGCCAACCGGAACGCGGCACGACCTTCAGCTTCGTCATCCCCGCACACGATTGACCCATTTAGCGTCAAGACCAAAACTATACCTAGCATAAACGTATCGGCAGCTTGTGAATAGTTACCGTTTTGCTTTGCTTTTTGAGTCAACCTTCTCATGTTCTTTGCTATCATGTAGGATGAAATCAAAACAACCGCGCCAAATCCATCGTGAGGGGGGATTCATGAAAGCAGTTGAATACACAAAATACGGGCCACCGGATGTCCTTCAGATCAAAGAAGTCGAAAAGCCGACTCCCGCAGACAATGAAATATTGATAAAGATATATGCAACAACAGTCACGGCAACGGAAAGTATCTTTCGACAGGGACGGCCATTATTTTCAAGATTATTCACAGGTCTCTTCAGACCCAAAAATACGAGATTAGGGGAGGAATTAGCCGGGGAAGTTGAAGCAATAGGCAAAGATGTCAAATTATTTCAGCCAGGCGATCAAATTTTTGGAGTTGCTGGTACCAATTTTGGTGCTAATGCCGAGTATATCTGTTTGCCTGAGGACGGAGTGCTGACAATAAAACCGGCCAATATGACTTATGAGGAAGCTGCTTCCAGCGTTGATGGTATATTAACTGCATTGCCTTTTCTGAGAGATAAGGGAAATATTCAGAGCAGGCACAAAGTCCTTATCAATGGTGCTTCGGGAAGTATCGGCACAGCAGCAGTACAGCTTGCCAAATATTTTGGAGCAGAAGTGACCGGCGTGTGCAGTACCACAAATGTAGAACTCGTAAAATCGTTGGGCGCCGATAACGTCATCGATTACACCAAAGAGGATTTTACTAAGACCGGCCAGACCTATGATATTATTTTTGACACCGTGGGCAAGACTTCATTTTTACGTTGCAAAGGCTCGCTCGCACAAAATGGCATCTTTCTTGAAGCTGCTATTACGCTGGCAATTTTCCCTCACGTATTATGGACTTCAATATTCGGCAGCAAAAAGGCAAAGATCGCGGCCACAGGGTTGAGGCCAGCCAGCGAACGGACGAAAG
>RFIA01000259.1 GCA_003695675.1 Chloroflexota bacterium | reverse complement strand
AGACCGGCGCGATTGCGTGCCAATTGTTCGACGACGAAATGGCCGTCAATCGCGAGGGCTTGGCTGCGCGTCAACAAATTGCCGAGTGCGTTGAAGTGCCCCCATCGTGTTTGCACCATACCAAGCGACGCATCTGCGACGAGATAGGGCACAGTCTGCCGGAGGAAATCGCGCGGCGGCACGAAGTCGGCATCGAAGACGACCATATACTCACTGTCGGTCAGCGTCATGCCGTGCGCGAGTGCTCCTGCTTTGTAGCCCGTGCGAGCCTCTCGGCGGATGTGTTCGATGTTGAGGCCGGTCTCGCGCAATTGCGGCGTGAGTCGTGCGATAAGCGTCGTCGTCTCATCGGTCGAATCGTCGAGCACTTGTATCGTCAATTTGTCGGGCGGGTAATCGAGCGCAGCGACAGCCCTCAGCAACCGGTCGATGACGTGGCTTTCGTTGTATATCGGCAATTGTATCGTGACGGTCGGCCATTCGTCGACCGGCGGCAGCATCGGATGGTGATGACGATACTTCCAATAGAGGACGAGCAACGTCGTCTGCCCGGTGACGATGGCCGTCAGAGACAACGCCGCGACGATATAAATGGCGATCAGAATATGGATTATCATAGCGCGGCGAGTTTAATGGCAGACCCGTCGTGCGGCAAGGGTTGCCAGAAAGGCTCTACTGCCCGATATTGTCCGCAGTTTGTTTGGCCTCGTCGATGTATTTTTGCAGCGCGTCCGGTGTTTTGATGAGCTGCCCCCATTGAGATGTTTCGTCCCGCATCACGCGCAGCGTTCCCTCAGCGAAGGCATCTAAGCTGGCGAGATACACCGGATCATCCATCTCATCCAATGGCGACAAAGCATCGGCGATTGCGAGGCTCTTCGTCGCTGTCGTATATATCGCCGTGAGACGATCCCATTGATAAAGATCCGCCAATGTGGTGAAGGCCGCGCCGAGCGCCGGTGCGACGACCGAAATGACGAGCAAAACGGGGATGATGTATTTAACCGTGAACGTACACGTTTCATCCACATTAGGCGCCGCCTGATAACAAGCGGCGAATGCGTCGCCAGGCGTCGCATCACTCGCCAACAGCGCGATAATAATCGACGCGATGCCAGCGATGAGGGCGAATGTCGCCCGCCATCGGTTGGCGCTCGCCGCCGCCTGTTCGTTGACTTCTATCGCATGGTGATAGTAACTGCGTTGGTCTTGCAAAACGCCTTGTTCAAACAGGCGATAGCGTGCTTCCATTTCCTTGCGTTCGAATGTCACATCGCCCTCCCTTCGAGTATAGATGGTTCTTCGGGGAATTTGTCGTTGTAAATTTCGGCTGCCCGCCGCGACAATGTTTGTTTGCGTTCATAATCGACTTCAATGCTGCGATACGGCGGCAAATCCATCAGATAACGGAAGAACTCGCGGCGCATCTGTTCGGCTTTGCGACGGTTGTTCAACCAGTCCGAAAGCCGGCTGTTCGTCCCACGGGTTTGGACGACAAATACAGTCAGCAAAGCGACAAAGGCTTCCAAAGCCCCCAACCATGGCAAAATGTCTGGATTGCTGGACAGCATAACCGCTTGCAGCGAACCGATGATCGTCGCCAGTGTCGCAAGCGCCAGAATAGAAAGTTGAAAGAGACGATACCCGTTTTGTTGTAACTTGGCTTTATGATCTAATTCTCTGAAATAGACCATCAACTCGGGTTCCATAAAATCGCGATCTTGTTTGATCTTTTCGAGAGCCGCTTCGTCAAGCTGATATGTCGTTGCGATTTGGTGCAAGAATTCATCCGAGATTAATTCAAATGCTTCATTTTGGCGACGTGGAAAGCGTAGTGAGGGCAGTTGTCGTATCCACATCGGGATGAGCTTGCTCACCCCCGATGGATACCATGTTCCTTGACCCCCTTGACTGATTGGCTCCGGCAAATCAGGTCGTGTAGGCTGACCCGGATTGCCCGATTGTTGGGACATGATTGTCTCCTCCCTTCATGAAAATAAACGATGTCGAACCGCAAAGAACAGCAAGGTGCGTTCGGCGTGTCGGCTGTTGAGCTATTCAGGCTTTTAGGTTTTCAGCGAGTCAGCTTTTCAACAATATCTGTGCAAACTCTCGACTGCCTAACCCCCTGATGGCTCAAATGCTTTTGTTGCGGCAATTGCAGCAGTTGCGGCAGTGGCAAAAACCATTTTCATTGCAACAACACGCATAACACATCATTTTCAACTCATTACTCGATAACTCAGTCCTCAGTCCTCGCTCACTCAGCCCTGAAAAAAGCCTACCACAAAACGCACGCCCTGTGTTGACAAAAAGGCAAACTTTTTCGCAACATTTTCGGGCAATTTGTGCGTCCGGTGGCTCTTGACGGCATGGGATGAGCTGATAAATTCATTCTGTGTCGCCGCGCTTTTGTGGCGAATCGTCTTGCTTCAAGGAGGCTGATTGATGATCGATTCTGTTGCTCCCAAACACCGGCGGCTGTGGAGTGGTCTGACAACTGACGCAGCCGATGCCCCCATCGGCATTCTCGGCATTCCATTCGACGGCGCGACGAGCTTCCGCAAAGGCGCGGCGAGTGCCCCGCAAAAAATCCGGTCGCTTGCACCGCATGTTGACCGCGTGACGGAAGACGGGGTGCTACTCGATGGCTTATCTGTGCGGGATTATGGCGATGTCGCACACGACCTTGATTGGGCGCGTTATTTTGCGAGTGTGCAACACCATGCGCTGGCAACCTTGCAACACCCGTTCGCGTTATTTCTCGGCGGCGACCATTCGGTGACGATACCCCTACACGCGGCCTTCAAGCAACACCTTGACGACACTTTTGGCGTCATCCAACTCGACTCGCACACCGATTTGATGCCGGTGTATGAAGGGCACAAATGGTCACATGCTTGTACCGCCCGCCGTGCATTGGACGATTTGCAAGTGAACCTAGCGCATTATGCTTTTGTCGGGATTCGGTCGTGGGTGGCGGATGAATTGGATTATGTCGCCGCGCATCCTAAACTCGGCATTTACAGCGCACGCAGCATTTATCAACGTGGAATCGAAACGATTGCGCAAGAAGTTGTCACGCAGATGCAGGGTGTCGCGCACATTTATCTAACGCTCGACATTGATTGCCTCGACCCGGCGTATGCACCGGGCACGGGCACGCCGGAAGCAGGCGGCCTGACGACGCGCGAACTACTCGAATTTTTGCGCATCATCTTCGCCGCGCTGCCGGTGCGAGCGATGGATATTGTCGAGGTCGCGCCACCGCTTGATTATTCCGACATCACATCCATCGCGGCATTGAAAGTCATCTATGAAGTGTTCGGCTGGAAACTGACTGCACGCTCTTGAATATCAGGACTTACGCAATCGGGCATCTTGCACCATGCCGCCCGATGTTCAAACATCCGGCCACCGAAATACCAAACCCACTAAAGGGGTTATT
>RFIA01000258.1 GCA_003695675.1 Chloroflexota bacterium | reverse complement strand
TTGCTGTTGGAGAACTGTTCGACAAAAGTGCAGAAGCACATCGGACAAAGCAGGAGCTTGTTGTTTGAAGCCGTTCATTGGTATCCCAGCGTATACGCATACGTATTCTGAAACCGGACGACCATACTATCGCGGGTATGTGCCCATCGTCCATGCGGTTGAACAAGCGGGTGGCGTCCCATTTCTGATTCCGTATGATCTCGAAGATACGAATTTACGGGCCTTATATCGACGTATCGACGGGTTGCTGCTGCCCGGTGGTGGCGACATTCATCCCCGTTTCTTCGGCGATGAAGCGCCGCACCCGTCCACCAATATTGAAGAAGCCCGCGATGAAGCTGAAATAAAACTCATTCGATGGGCGGCGGACGATGATATGCCGATGTTAGGGATTTGTCGCGGGTGTCAGATCATGAATGTCGCCTTAGGGGGCACATTGATCCAAGATATTCCGTCACAGATTGCGACCGACATTGCGCATGATTTTCCGAATTCGCGACCACGCGGTTTGACAGCGCACCCGGTCACGATTGTGGCGGAGAGTCGCTTGGCTCAAATTGTCGGCGAGGCGCAGATTATGGTCAACAGTTGGCATCATCAGGTGATTGATAAACTCGCGCCGGGCGCTGTGCTGGCGGCGCAATCACCGGATGAACTCGTCGAAGCCTTTGAGATACCCAGCAAACGATTCGTCATCAGCGTGCAATGGCATCCTGAAGATATGATGGCCGATGACGAAGCCTCGCGTAAATTGTTCCGCGCTTTTATACGGGCGGCCCAATCGTAATATCTGATGGCGTGCATCGGTGTACTCGACTCCGGAATAGGTGGATTATCTGTTCTGCGCGAGATTCATCGCTTGCTGCCCGATTATCCCACGATTTATTTTGCCGATCAAAAACATCTGCCGTATGGCCCGCGTCATCCCGACGAAATCCACAATTTCGTCCGGGCGATTTGCGAGTTTCTATTCGATGAAGGGGCGCGGGTGATTGTCATCGCCTGTCATACAGCGAGCGCTGCGAGTTTGCTGCGGTTGCGCGATGCGTATCCACAAATACCATTTGTTGGCATGGAGCCCGCGATTAAACCGGCAGCAGAGCGAACACGAACGCAAACTATCGGGGTGTTGATGACACAAACAACGGCTGAAGGCGCGTTGTATCGACGTGTCCTAGCGCGTTATGCGGCGAATGTGCGCGTTATCACACAAGTCGCGCCGGAGTTAGTCATCATGGCGGAGCGTGGCACACAGCATACCCCTGAAGGCCGCGCCATCTTGCGTCGTTATCTCGAACCGATGTTGGCAGCAGGGGTCGATCATATTGCGCTGGCATGTACACATTTTCCGTTTTTGTCTGAGGCGCTGCAATCAATCGTCGGGGATGATGTCACATTGATTGACCCTAGCCCGGCGATTGCGCAACAAGTCCGACGTATATGGCCTGCAGACGTTGTGCCTAGTGACTTGCCGCATCGATATTTCACTAGCGGCGATGCACAACACTTTCAGATGAGTATCGAAAAATTGTTGGGTTATTCTATGCGTGTGTTGAACGTTTCGTCTGTGGCACTCGACTCATAACGCGCCACCGGTGGCTACGGCCATTCTTCTAATGTGCCGGGTGATGGCTCAGACCGCAGCAGGCTCGCCTCATCGGGTGCGCTGCTGTGCGAGCCATCGTCGATTTGCAACACACGACGTCCGTCTGAAGGTTGGCTGACGGGGAGCAGCACATAAAATGTTGAGCCGGGATAGGTTTCCATGTCGTGGCCAAGACTTTCCACCCATACCTTGCCTCGATGCCCTTCGATGACCCCTTTCGCAATCGTCAAACCGAGACCCGGCCCCGCGCCGAGAAATTTTGTCGTCCCCGTCGAATGCAACGCCGGGTCGTAGGCGCGATAAAATTTCTCAAAGATGAGTTCAAGATTTTCTGGAGCGATGCCGACACCGGTATCTGCAATCGCGATCAAAACATGATCTTGTTCGCCCGGCTTGGTTGCCTTTTGTAAGCTGCCTGTGATTTCTACACGCCCACCGTCGGGGGTGAATTTGATCGCATTGACAATCAGATTGCCAAACGCCTGTACCAAGCGTTGTAAATCGGCATCAATTTGTGGCAGACCGCGCAACCCACGTGCAGAGAGCGACAACTTGCGTTCTTTGATCGCCTCGGTAAGCGGTTCAATCGCCATCCGCACGACGGCTTCGGGCGAGGTTGGCGTGAAGTTCAAATCCATCGCGTTGACGTCGAGTTGGCTGACGTCAAGCATAGCCGCGATGAGACCTTCCATGCGTTCGGTTGCCTTGCGCAAATTGTTGCTCATGCTTGCAATTTGATCTTGGTCGAGCAGACCTTGTTCATTCAAGGCGTCAAGAATATCGTTATAGCCGCGAATTTGCGCGAGGGGAGTGCGCAACTCGTGGCTAGCGATGGTGATGAAATCGGTCTTGACCGAGTCGAGGACGGCGAGTTGCTCATTAGCCTCTTCAAGCCCCTTATTGAGATTCGACATACTTTCGTTGAGATGTTTCAAATCCGCAAATAATCGCGCATTGCGCAATGCGATCCCGGTTTGGTCACCCATAGTCGCCAATATTTCGAGGTCTTGCGCCGTGAAAGGCGCGTCATTGATCTTTGCGCCACATGCGAGGATGCCGATTAAAGTGTCTTCAACAACGATGGGTGCATAGGCGCCCATCTGCAAATTGGTGAAGAACTCGCGCTCTTGCTTGTCGGCCTGTTGATATTGTTCGGCGAATTCAAGGTCATATTGCGAAAGCGCGAGACGTTCGCTGGCAAGTGTGTGATAAATTGGGCTGGCGAGATTCAGCAAGACATGTGTTTCGATATTTTCGGGAACACCGCTGCCGGGCATCACAAACAACTCAATGGCATCGCTTTTGCCATCGGGGTCGGTGCTGTTGACGACAATGAGTCCTGAATTGCGTACCCCCATCACTTGATTCAGGGTTTGCGTCGCAATGCCGACGAGCTGGTCAATATCGACCGCTTTTGAAACTTGCTGGCTATAAACACGAGTAGCTTGTGTGACGCCGGTCAGCGGCTCGCCGGACATACGACGGAAAATGATCTCAACAATTTCGCGAATCGGAATATACAGGCCTGATGCGACCAAGGCAATCGCGATGATGACGGCGATGCCACTGCCATCATTCGTCAATTCGAGATTGAGCGAGATGAACAACGCCACCAACATAAACAACATCGTCAACAACATGATGACGAGCGTTTGCGCCGTCAGCGTCAGGCCGCCGCGAATATCGAAGACGCGATGCGACATTTGCGCGTAAATCGAACCGATGAGGCCAAATGCCAATATCGGAAATCCGATCAATACAAGTTGCTCGCTGCCACTGAGTCCAAGAATGATAGCTGTCACGAGAATGGCGATATTAATCACCCAAAATAGGGCGCGATTGGCAACTTCGGGCAAGAACGCGCTATAAAATCCTGAAAATGCTGTGACGAGCAAAATGAAGGCCGCGATTGCTAAGCCAGCTAGTGTGATAATGCTGACGACATCTGGTGAGGTGAAGACATTGATGAGCCACTCATTTTCGCCAATCGGGACGCTTTCGCTCGTCGCCGCTGCCGCGACGAGGCCGACAAGCCAAACAATGCCTAACGCCAGCCATGCTTTGAGTAGCGAACGGCGAATGTTGTAGAATACAATGGCGCCAAACGCGACAAGCATCGCCATCAACAGAAACGCAAAGATAAAGCCACGCCCAATCTTGTCGTTTACAAAGCGGATGTCGTCAGACATCAAATAGGATGCTGAGGCCGCCAATCCCAGCAGAAGCGTAGCCGCACTCCAAGCCCACGCATCATGGAAACGCTGCTTGCGGCGCAGTGCGAACGCGAATAACGTACTGTGTACGATGATGCTTGCGCTTGTGACAATCGTCGAAAATGTACTCATCAGAATATTTACGTTGGGTGTGTGCTTACTTCAGTATGTAATATGTGCCTTTTTTCGACCCGACCTTGAGTAAGATGCCGCGTTCGACCATATCCACAAGGTCAAGACGTAATGTCTCGGCGGAGACGCCTTCACACAATGTACGGTATTCGCGATTTGTAATCGACCCTTTTTCGCGGATGTATTGTAGGGCACGCGCTTGGCGATGATTGGTGTTGCGCATCCATGTCGGTGATTTGGGTTTTTCACGTTCATTATATAGCGTGACGGCAAAGCTATACGGGCGTGCATCAAATGCAGGCGGTTTGTGACCGGCCTGCTGCATGACCTCCATCATGCGGTCGATGCCCAGACCGAGTTCTTCGATGTAACCCCATTGAAACAACCCACTGACCATGCGCGGATTACGGCTGAAGTGCTCATCGATAATATTTTCAACCGTGATGAAGCCGGGCAGTCCACCGGGCGAGATGACTTCAAGCCGGTCGGAATACATGCGGATTTCGATGCGTCGTCCTTTGAGCCGGTAATCGCGATGGCAAACTGCATTCACAATGGCCTCGCGCACAGCGAATTGTGGATATTCGTAAGTCTCTTCGCGTTCAAGCCCTTTGACGACCGCGCCGACCGCCATTTCCCCCCACACCAGATTCCACGCCGACTCGACGAGGCGGGGTAAGGGGCCGGTCAATTCTTCGCGGCGTGTATACCCGGCAAGGCCGTCCTCACCGCGCGGTGCCGTGCCGACAAATTTCGCGAAGACGATGCTCGATTGCGGCAGCCACTGTTGGGGATACTCGCTGAACAGCAGGATGCCGGTGACAGTCGGGTTGCCTTTGGCGTCAAGCGCCCCGATTTCTTTCAGCAAGTCGTCCACCTTGCCATTATAGGGGCGTTTGGTGCGTTCGGCGCGTTTGGCAAGATATTCGTCAATCATCTTGCGGCTGAAGTCATCCTTCGTCACCCCCGGCACGACTTCAGCTTCAAAGTCGCCGGTGCTTTTTGCGCTGGCAAGTTTGAGTATTTCTTGCCCACCGAGTGGGCGATTGTTCGGGCCGCTACGAATCAACACGCGCCCATCAGTAAGCGCATGTAGTTCGATGCTGCGCGGCACACGAATCGAATAGATGTCGCCTTTGTCGCTGTCTACTTGTTCCCAATTGCCGATGACAACCGGTGGATTGCAATTGGCATCGGCTTCTTTGAGCGCCTTTTCAAGGGTCTTACTATCGATTTTTTTTGTGCTCCGGTTGCCATCATCTTTCAAGCCGACGATGATGGTGCCGCCTTCTGTATTGGCGAAGGCGACCATTGTTTCTGCAATTGATTTGGCTTCTGCTTCTTCGAGAAACGCCATTCGCGGGCCGGGCCCCGACTTCATGAATTCAGGTTCTGGCATAGAATCATTCCGTGAACAATCGGATTTGCCTTAAGTGTTGTGTGACCTTTGTGTCGGACTGCCATTATTTTAACATAGATTCCGGTACGGCGGATAGCGGATGCAGTTATTATGATATATCCGATGTGTTTGATTCTTTTTACGGAGGGATTTATACTTGGACTATGCCTGTAAAACATTTACTCAATCTCGCGGGCGACCGCTTGCACACATTACCGATACTTGTGCTCTACATCACCGATGGTTGTAATAGCCGTTGTGTCACGTGTGACATTTGGCGCAATCCGCGTCTGAATATGTCGCGCAAAACGGTTGAACAAATCACCGCTTCGATTGATGACCTTAATATTCGTTGGGTGTTGCTCAGTGGTGGCGAGGCGATGCAGCATCCACATTGGCCAGAGATTGCGCGGCGGTTTCGCGAGCGCGGTGTCTACACGATGCTGCTCACGAATGGCCTGCTGCTCAAGAAGCAAATCGATGATGTGTTGGCGACCGTCGATGAAGTGATTGTCAGTCTCGACGGCGGCACAGCCGAGACGTATGAAGCGATACGCGGCGTCGATGCTTTCGACCTCGTGGTCGAGGGGATGCGTTTGGTGCGCGAGGGCGGTTTGCCGGTGTTGACACGCACGACGGTGCAGCGTGCGAATTACCACGAGATTCCGCAAATCATCGAAGTTTGTCGTTCGGTCGATATTAATCATGTCAGTTTTCTGACGGTCGATGTCAGCAATCCACACGCTTTTGGGCCGCGTTTTGAACAAGATGTTCGGATTCCGATGGTTGCAAGTATGGGGCCGGGTGCGCCACCGGAACATGGCCCGCCTGCTGATGCACTGACACCAGATGATGTTGCGCGATTGCGCACGATTCTCGATGATGTCGAAGTGCGTTTCGCCGATGAGTTTGCCAATGGGCGCATGGCTGAGTCCATCGAGAAACTGCGCGGTATGTTGACCTACTTCGGCGCGATTAACGGCACATGTGACTTCGACCCGCCGCGTTGTAATGCGCCACGTATTTCGACGGTGATTGAAGTCGATGGCACACTGCGCCCGTGTTATTTTTTACCGACATGGGGGAAGCTCAATGACCGCACATTGCGCGAGGCGATTAATGATGCTGATGCACAAGCATTGCGGCGGGCACAACGTCTTGGTCAACGTCATGAGTGTGTGAGTTGTGTTTGTCCGTTGTATAAGGGGCCGCGTTCTTTGCTCAAACTCTGATTAGATTTGAGGGGGAGGCCATCATGCTGTTCATCATCATCATGCTCATCGGCAGTCTTGTCGTCTTCGTCCGAACAGGGCTGATTATCATGGGGTTTTACAAAGAACCGATTCTGCGTGGCTTTGAACGTTATGGTGCTGAAGAGCCGCTTTTCTTCCCATTGCCGACCTTGCTGTTTGCGACCGGCACACTCTTCATCAGCAGTGGCATGTTGCTCTTTCCATTGATTAATTGGCCGGGGGGTATCGCGTGGTTGTTCGGCCTGCCGCTCATCTGGTTGGGTTATTTCATGCGAGAACGACGCCAGCTCGTGCTCGATTATCCACAAATTTTCCTCAGTTACCCGCGTTGGTATTATGAGTTGTTCGAGCGTACCGACCGCTATGAACGGCGTTACATCGCGTATATGTGGTTGTGGTTGCCGCGCAAATTGCGTCTCATTTACAACGGCAACACCCGTGCTTTTTTCCAATGGGTAGACCTTGTGGTGATGTCCAACACGGTCGAAGAGGGCACGACCAAAGAACATTGGCCGTGGCTGCGCTGAGAGCCAAAAATAATCGTGATACTTAGACGCATTGCTCATCGATTTGTGGCCTCCCGGTCACCGGATACGCTCTCAAGCCTTGATGCTTACGCAAAATGGGCGGAGACTTATCCGCCTCATGCTCACAATGTTCTGATGCAAATCGAGCAACAAGCCATGCAACAGTTGATGCCGTCGCTTGTGGGGCAGATTGTGCTTGATTTAGCGTGTGGTACGGGGCGTTACGGTCTGCTAGCACGGGACTCCGGCGCGAAGCAAGTCGTCGGTCTCGATAACAGTGTGGCAATGTTGCGCGGGAATGCGCTGCCGCATCTCGCGCTTGCACCAACAGATGCGCTGCCACTCGCCGATGCTTCGGTCGATGTCGTCTTGTGTGGTTTGGCGTTGGGGCATGTGCCACAATTGTCGCCATCGATTGCCGAAATTGGCCGTGTGTTGCGCCCCGGTGGTACTGCACTCATTAGCGATTTTCATCCGTTCATTTTCTTCAATGGGCAACGCCGGACATTCACAACACCCGGCGGACAGACTTTCGCCGTTGAGCATTATGCGCATTTATACAGCGCTTATCATCAAGCCGCCGCCGATGCCGGTTTGCGAATCGATGCTGTTCATGAACCAACATTGCGCGATGCGAATGATCCGCAAATAAAAACGACCGGCTTGCCTGCCGAGACACCAGTCGCCATCGTCTATCGGATGAAAAAATGATGAGGGGCTAACTCGCCGCGACGGAGTCGTCCTCATTCGCTGTTTGTAAAGATTGGATCAGATCGAAAATCATTTGGTTGCGATTTGTTACGAGACTCGTACAAAAAAACCGCAGCTACTCAAGTGCGGTTTTGTGCTGGGGGACATGGATTCGAACCATGACTCACGGTTCCAGAGACCGTTGTTCTGCCATTAAACTATCCCCCATTGAGGATGTGCCTATATTATCATTCTG
>RFIA01000257.1 GCA_003695675.1 Chloroflexota bacterium | reverse complement strand
TTTTGAACATACCCGATGATCTGCCACTCGTGAGGACAACCTATCGGCTGCATGATGCGATTGAGATTCTGATAGAAGAAATTGATTGGTTACGTTTAGCATCTGGCGCAAGTGTAGAAGCCAAACAAACATCCGCGTCTACTATTACAATCGCTATAACCCGTACATTCCGATATGATTACTTTGATTTCGAGACTTTTGAATCGCAGCTATCATCCCAATATGGCTCATATTTCCCCTTGCAAATCGCATCGCTAATTATCTCTGAAAATGGAAGTGATTTAAGAATATCTCCAATTGAAGGCGGCGTAAGATTTGAATTTGATCTCCCAATTTGGAAGGATGAATGAGGAAGCATCATTATGACGCAATCGTATGAAACAATCGATTTGGCAATCGACGGCTGGCTGGCGCATATCACGCTCAACCGGCCTGATGTTGAGAATCGCATGAACGTCCAGATGATGGATGAATTGCTAGCGGCGTTCGATGCGTTGCGCGACAATCGCGATATTCGTGCGGTTATCCTCTCCGGCGCGGGTGGCAATTTCTGCGGCGGCGGGGACTTGAATGATTTTGCACTCAATGGCAAACCACACGCGGATGATGCGGCTATCCTCAGCAAATTGGAAGGCGTATTGCGGACAATTGCCGGTGCGCCACATGTCATCATCGCCAAAATTGATGGCGTGGCGATGGGCGGCGGCTTCGGCCTCGTGTGCGTCTGCGACATTGCCATCGCATCAGCGACGGCGCAATTCGGCATGTCGGATGTACGCATCGGCATCATCCCCGCGCTTGTCGCGCCCTTCGTCATCGAACGCATCGGCATGATGCGGGCGCGTGAATTGATGCTCACCGGGCGCACATTCGATGGCGTCAGTGCGCATGAATACGGTATTTTGCACGATGTCTGCCCGGCGCAAGTGCTCGACGTCAGCCTACAAAAAGTGCTTGATGATCTGCAACACTGCAACCCGGCGGCGCTCATCGAGACGAAACGCATGTTGGCGAAGCTGACCGAGAAAGGTCTCGACAAGACACATTCGTATCGCGTCAACACATTGAACCGTTTGCTGAACAGCGATGACTTGCAAGAAGGAATCGCCGCAAATCGCGAGAATCGTCATCCGAATTGGGCGCAATGAACGCATTCAAGCGACGAAACGGCCTGTGAAAGCCGACGTTTCATGATATGATGCGTTATCATCACATTTTCGATACAAAGGCTGTTTTTGTAAGATTCGTTACAGAACGGATGTGCCATGTATGGCATACTTTTGAATCGGATAACCTCACACGACAGTTTTTGAACAACCGTCAATTTATTACCAACTGGCAGTTCAACACGGAGGAGCTTCTATGATGAACACTCAGCGTTTCTTATATGGACGCATCATTATTGTATTGATGCTTGCATTCTTACTGGTTGGCACTGCAATCACCGGCAGCGCTCAAGAACCGCAGCGTGGCGGTGTTTTGCGTCTCGCCATCAACCCGATTGAGGGCACACTCGACCCGGCTTTCTCAAGCAATAATCCCGACGCCACACTCAGTCATTCGGTTTACGACTTCTTGATTGAGCCGCTGCCCGATGGTTCGATTGCACCGAACTTGGCAACTGACTGGACAGTCAGCGACGACGGATTGACCTACACATTCAATTTGCGTCAGGGGGTCACCTTCCACGATGGCACACCGTTCACATCGGCGGATGTCGCCTTCACATTCAATCGTCTACTAGACGAAGAACTCGGTTCACCGGCGCTTGACTTGCTTTCAAGCATTGAGTCGATTGAAACGCCGGACGACTTCACAGTTGTGATGAACCTGAGCGCGCCGAATCCTGACTTCCTTTCGGCGGGCGTCGGTTCGCGATTCACGCTGATTTTGAAAAATGGCACCGAAGACCCGAACGACCCGGCGCAGATTATCGGCACGGGGCCGTTTGTGTTGACCTCGTACAGTCAAGGCGACCGCGCCATTCTCACACGCAACGAAAATTACTGGATTGAGGATCAACCCTACCTCGACGGCATGGAACACATCTACGTCCCCGATACCGCAGCGCAAGCCGAGATTCTACGCAGTGGTGAAGCCGACCTGATTTATTCTGTACCGCTTGAACTGGCCGAATCGCTGGCCGGTGAGGAAGATGTGGAAGTCGTGACGGCTGTCGGCAGTCAACATACTGTCGTCCGCATTCATGCCGATGAAGGGCCGGGCGCAGACCCGCGTGTGCGCGAAGCCTTCAAGTTCGCAACTAATCGCGAAGAACTCAACGAGTTGGTTCTGTTCGGGCGCGGCACAGTCGCCAACAATGACCCGATTGCGCCGAGCTTCCCCGACTTTTATCCTGGCGATGTGACGACACAAGAGCACGACCCGGAACGCGCCTGTGAATTGCTGGCTGAGGCGGGCTTCCCCGACGGGTTGTCCGGCATGACACTCGAAGCGCCGGACTCACTCGAAATCCCAACGCTTGCCACGTTGTTACAACAACAATGGGCTGAAGGTTGCATCAATGTGGACATCAACATCGTCCCGGTATCGAATTATTACGGTAGTGACCAATGGTTGGATACACCGCTTGGTATCACCGGTTGGGGATCGCGTCCATCGCCACAGGTCTTCCTCGACACGTCGTATGCCTCAGATGGTATTTGGAACGAATCGCGCTGGTCGGACGAAGAACTCGATGCGCTCATAGAGCAGGCGCGTACCACCGTCGATGTTGACGAACGCGCAGCAATCTTCGCGCGTATCGCCGAAATCTTCAACGAGCGCGGCCCGGTCATCATCCCCTATTTCCAACCCGGAGTCGGCGCACATCGCAGCAATGTTCACGGTGTTAATCTACATCCATTCGTTGGCTTGACGGACTTCCGCACGGTATGGATTAGCGAATAACCTCGCATGGCAACAAAAACGCAATCTGGAGTGGGGTCTGTGACCCCACTCTCATTTTTCAATCGACTCGCCCGCTTAACAATAACTAGCGGCAAGCAATTCGCCCACGACCCACTCACGCTCGTCGGGACGCTGATTGTCGCGCTCTTCATTTTTCTGGCGATATTCGGCCCGGCTATCGCGCCGTATGACTTCGCCGAACGCGCCGGCCCCCCCCGACAAGCACCGACATGGGCATACCCCTTCGGCACAGACAATCTTGGCCGCGATGTCTTCAGCCGCGTGATATGGGGCACACGTGAAATCATGGGACTTTCCGGTCTCGGCACGGGGATTTCAGTCGCGATTGGCTTGTGTGTCGGCCTCGTCATCGGTTACTTCGGCGGTTTGCTGGACGAAATCATCTCGCGTGCTTTCGACAGCCTGCTAGGTATCCCGGCGCTTGTGCTTGCACTCGTGTTGTTGGGCACGCTCGGCCCATCAAATTTCAGTATCATCGCCGTCATCGTCATTATTTACGTTCCCATCATCACGCGCGTCATCCGCAGCGCAACACTCAACGTGCGCGACAGTGGCTACATCGAAGCGGCGAAATTGCGCGGCGAATCGATTCTTTATATTTTATTTCGCGAAATTTTACCGAGTGTCCTCCCCGCCCTCGCCGTTGAAGCTGCGTTACGTTTTTCGTATGCCATCTTCTTGACGGCATCGCTAGGATTTCTCGGTCTCGGTGTGCAGCCCCCATCACCCGATTGGGGTCGCATGATTGGCGAGTCGCGCAATTTCATGCGCTTGCTGCCGTGGATGATGGCTTTCCCGGCGGCGGCAATCGCTCTCTTGGTTATCGGTATCAATTTATTTGCAGACGGTCTCAGAAAAATATTGCGCTATGAAGGACAAGATGTCTGACATACAGCCGGTCATTGCAGCGCACAATCTTTCGGTGGATTACCGCCTCAACAAGGTGTGGCTGAATGCGGTTCGTGACATTACCTTACATATCAATCCCTTGCAAATTCATGGCCTCGTCGGGGAAAGTGGCAGCGGCAAGAGCACCCTCGCGCTAGCCTTGATGAATTATTTGGCAGCGAACGGCCGCATTTCGTCCGGCGAAGTCTTGCTCGAAGGCGATGACCTCACGCAAAAATCGGTCAACGAAATGCGTCAAATCTGGGGCAGCAAAATCAGCCTCGTGCCACAAGACGCGCTGTCGTCGCTCAATCCGTCATACACCATCGGCAATCAAATCGCAGAAGTCTTTCAGCATCATGCCAAGACTCGCATCAACACACGACAACTCGTCATCGATATGCTGCGGCGAGTCGGCATCGCAGACCCGGAAGTGGTCGCGCAACGTTATCCGCATCAACTCAGCGGTGGGATGCAACAGCGCGTCACCATTGCGATGGCGCTCATCACGCAACCGCGTCTCTTGGTACTCGACGAACCGACGACAGCGCTTGATGTGACGACACAAGCTGTCATCCTCGACTTGTTCCGAGATTTAATACGCGATCACAATGCTGCCGGGTTGTACGTCTCGCACGATCTCGGCGTCGTCGCGCAATTGTGCGATGATGTGACGGTCATGTACGCCGGTGAAATCATGGAGAGCGCGTCGGTCGAAACCTTGTTCAAACGACCGACTCATCCGTATACCGCCGGTTTGCTCGCAAGTTTGCCGAAACCGACACAGGATACCGAAACGCGCTTGCCGACGATGCCCGGTGTGCAACCCTCACTCGCCGACCGTCCGGCGGGATGTGTCTTCGCGCCGCGCTGCCCCATCGCGCTGCAATTATGCGCCGACCAAAAACCTGCGCTCGAAATCATGCGCGATGGCCACACCATACGTTGTCATCGTTGGCGCGAAATTGACGCGGGCGAAATTTCGCCATTGCACGACATTGACGAGAAAATTACCAGCGAACGACCGCCGGATATAGATTACATTATGACCGCCGAGGGGATGCACAAATACTTCGACGAAAATACATTGTGGGATCGCATCACACGCCGCAAAGACCGTTATGTTCATGCCGTTGATGATGCCGACCTGCGCATACGGGCGCGTTCGACATTGGGTCTCGTCGGCGAAAGCGGCAGCGGCAAAACAACCCTCGCACGCATCATCGTCGGTTTAGAAACAGCCGACAGCGGCAAGATGCACCTGCTCGAAAAATCGCTCGCCAATCATCTCTCAGCACGGTCGCGCGATTTATTGCGCGAATTGCAAATGGTCTTCCAAAACCCGAACGACACGCTCAATCCGTATCACACTGTCGGACAAGCTCTCGCACGGACGATCCGTCGTCTAAGTGACAAACCAATCAGCAAACAGCAAGTTCAAGAGCGCGTCATTGATCTACTCAAATCCGTGCGTCTGTCCGCCGATTATGCCGACCGTTACCCCGAAGAACTCAGCGGCGGCGAAAAGCAACGAGTCGCCATCGCCCGCGCATTTGCGGCCAATCCTGCCCTCGTCGTCGCGGATGAACCGACTTCTGCGCTTGATGTATCGGTGCAGGCCGTCATCCTCAATTTGCTGAAAGATTTGCGTGCTCAGGAAGGCGCTTCGTATCTGCTGATTTCGCACGACCTCGCGGCGGTGGCTTACCTAGCCGATTGGATTGCCGTCATGTATCTCGGCCAAATCGTCGAAGTCGGCGACACCGAAGATGTCTACGATGCACCATCGCATCCCTACACCGAAGCGTTGGTCTCCGCCATCCCCGAACCCGACCCGACACTCAAACGCAAGCAAATACGCTTAGACGGCGATATTCCCAGCGCGCGGAATATTCCTCCCGGTTGCCGTTTTCACACTCGTTGCCCGCGTTATCTCGGCGATATTTGCAAAACTAAAGCGCCCCCTTGGCGCGATGCAGGCGACGGCCATCTTATCCGATGTCATATCGAAATCGATGAACTCATTCGGCTACAATCTGCTGAAGAGGCGGGAACTGTGTGATGGCTCGTTTTATCCTACGCCGCTTACTGCTTCTGTTGGTCACGTTATTCGTGACATCAATGATTGTCTTCGCCTTGACGCAACTGCTACCGGGCGATGTCGCACGCTTGATTTTAGGGCGCGAAGCCGGTGAGCAAGCGCTCATCAATCTGCGTGCCGAACTCGGCCTCAACGACCCGATTCCGGTGCAGTATATCAAGTGGCTTAGCGGCTTCATCGTCGGGGATTGGGGCGTCGCTTTCGGGCCGGGCCGCCCAGAAATTTTACCGCTTGTCGCCGAACGCTTGGGCAATTCCTTGCGGCTCGCATTTTTCGCGCTCGCCCTCAGCATTCCACTCGGCATTTTGCTGGGCCTGGCGGCGGGTCTCAAACCCGGTGGCATCATCGATGGCATCGTCTCGATCTTTTCATTATCGGTCGTGGGGTTGCCAGAATTTGTCACCGGATTGGTGCTCATCAATATTTTCGCGATTCAACTCGACATATTGCCCGCGAGTGCGTCAACAACCGAAGCCAATCTCATCGAATGGATACGCCGCCTGCTGCTCCCGGCGATTACAGCAACACTCGTGCTGCTCGGCTATATCGCTAGGATGACGCGCGCCGGAGTCATCGATGAGATGAGGAAACCGTATGTGCGTATGGCAACCCTCAAAGGCCTACCGCGCCGTACCATCATCTTCAAGCATGTGCTCCGCAATGCCCTGCTACCCACAATCACAATTATCGCCATCAGTTTCGGTTGGCTCATTGGCGGCATTGTCATCATCGAGAGTGTCTTCAGTTATAACGGCATCGGACGCTTAATTATCGATGCTGTGGGGCGCAAAGACATCCCCTTGCTACAAGCCGTCGTGATGGTCGTCGTCGTCTTTTATGCGTTGGCGAGCCTTGTTGCCGACCTGCTTTACGCCGCTCTCAATCCACGCATCCGCCTCGAATGAACTAAAATCCGAGGCGCAAGGTCACTTCATCAAGACTCTTCGGGTGACCGAGCAAGGTCACCTCATCATCGAGATGCAATGTCGTATATCCATGCGGCACAATCGAATGACCATCGCGTGTAATCGCGAGGACAAGCACGTCACTTGGTAGACGCACCTCGCGCAAATGTAGCCCATGAATGTCTTTGTCGCGTACAGTGATTTGAACAATCTCATGCTCTGGGTCGCGATGCAGCAGCATTTCAACCGACTGCGGCGCACGTACCGATTGGTCAAGCAAATGCACCATCGCTGAAGATGGATTCACAACCAAGGCATTAAGCGCCTTAAAACGACCGGCATTGGCAACATTATTGACACGCACGATGCGGCGCGGCACACCAAAATGTTCGTAAGCGAGTTGAAGTGCTTTATAATTTTCGTCATCATCACCGAGCATAGCGACGACGGCATCAGTCGCGTTGGTCATCAATTCGGATAAGGTTGCGTAGCTAATTTCGGGAATATGTCGTTCGACCACATCTTCGGCTTCAAGCCGTTCAATATGAGATCGGTCTGTGTCGGCAACAATGACCTGCCAATTGTGGGCTTGCAATTGACGAGCCAAAGCCATCGACTGATGGTCAACACCTAAAATAAGCACATCGCGTATGTCATCCGGCGCGGGGGTAGCCTTCACACGCGCTTCACCAACCCGCCGAACAGCAAATTTGAAAAACGGCGGGCCAACAAGCTGATTGATGACAATGACGGCAATCATCAATGTGGCGAATTCCACACCAAATTCAGGAAATTCATCAGCCACCTCTTTTGCCAAACCTAGTCCGACACCGGCTTGAGTGATATAAGCCATCCAACTCAACCGATTGTGCAGCATCGGGTCACCCGCAATCACACCGCCGCCAAACGACCCTAAGGCGACTGCCCCTAGGCGAACAGCAAATAGCGCCAATGTAACCGGCCATATCACAAGAAGCGTGTCCAATGCCAACGAAGCACCGGTGAGTGTAAAAAATAATACGAAGATGAATGGGCCAACTTCTTCAAGCATTCGAATAAATTCTGCTTGATGCGGGCTAAAATTGACGACAACAAAACCCGCTACCATACAGATGAGCAACGGCTCGAACAAGACTTCAAAGGGCAAATGATCGTGACTGAGTTCACGAACAGTCTCTGAGAAAAAGAACATCATGAAACCAAGCAATAGCATAAGAGCGATTTTGACGCGCTCGTCAAAATGAAAAGAAAGAACGTGATGCAGCAAACGCCCCAAAACAACCCCAATGACGACAGCCAACGACAATTCGGCGACAAGCAAAAGCAATGTCCCTAGATTAAATCCAAGACCAGTGAGGATCGTATCGGCCACCGACACTGTAATTGCGAATACGACAATAACGATCACGTCTTTCACAACCGTTACGCTGAGAACAGTTTTTGTGAACGGGCCTTTCGCACGAAGTTCATTCATAATTGCAATGGCAGAAGACGGTGAGCGCGCGACAAGGATTGCCCCGCCGAGAAGCGACACAGCCACCCGTGTGTGGGTATCCATCTCTTGCATAAACGGCGTGAAGTCCGCCAACAAAAAAAGCGCCAACGCACCAAGTATATACGTGACGATCAATTGTCCAGCAGCGATCCAAGCGATGCTTCTAAATCTTCGACGCAGCTCATTGATGCGCAATTCACTACCAGCCGCAAACGCAATAACCGCTAACGACAATTCATCAACAAAGCGCAGTTGCTCAACCGCTTCAAACGAAATCATATCGAGAATGAACGGGCCGGCTACGGCACCAGCCAACAAATAACCCGTGATGAGTGGGAAGTGTAAATATGTGCCTAATTGTCCAATACGATTCGCAGCCAACGCAATGAAAATAAAAGCAGTCACAGTTAAGATAAATTCTAAATTGAGCACCTTCAGAGACCTCTCACAATTAGAGGATTAAAATTTCTCAAAAGCATAGCACATTTTGAGATTAACATTGATAACCATGATGCGTAACTACTCAAGTCATCAATTTGCGCACAGAGAAACATGCTGAGTAGTTACCTTAAAGCAGGTTGAAATTGAGGCGGAATAATTACTCGTGGCTGGTATTAGCCATACGCAGCAAAGCGATTTGCTCGGCTACCAAACCGATGAGGAAAATCATAATCGCCACGATGATGAGCAATGCAGCGAAATTGCTGAACCGATGCCTGTCGATAATCAGATAGGCGCCATAGATGACCCCGACGAGGCCGAATACAAAACTGACCGGTAGAAAAATCTTAAGCGGCACGAACATGGTACCCAGCCGCGTAATCGTCAGCAAAAAGCGGAAGCCATCGCTCATGGGGCGTATTTTACTTTTGCCGACCCGTGCGGGCGAAACAATCGGCTCATAGCGCACACGATAACCAGAACGGAAAAAGGCGATTGTAATCGTCGAGGGGTAAGAAAAACCGTTCGGCAACAGATAAACAAATCGCTTGACTAAGGGCGCTTTGAAGACCCGGAAGCCCGACGTCAAGTCTTCGACCGGATACCCGACGATATACGTCGCATAACGATTAAAAATGGTATTGGCAAATCGCCGATGCCATTGCGCTTCCGACTCGGCGGTACGTGCGCCGACAACCATGTCATAATCACCGAGATAGGAGAGCAAATGCGGGATATTGTCCGGCGGGTGTTGTCCATCGGCGTCCATCATCACGATAATATCGCCGGTCGCGGCGCGGATACCGGTTTTCACTGCGCCGCCGTTACCGATGTTATAGGGATGACAAATCACACGCGCACCTCGCGCACCGGCAATCTGTGCCGTGTTATCGGAGGAGCCATCATCGACAACGATAATCTCGTGATAATCGCTCTTGTTTAATTCATCGAGAATATCCCCGATAACCGCCTCTTCATTATAGGCTGGAATGATGATCGATATACGCGGATTTTCACCTTGATTCACAGCAATATCCTGTGGGTACGCCTGTAACAATCACTATGGTTATCAATGTCCTGTCGATTGACGCGCATAACGCTCAACTGTTTCGGCGATGTACGCCGTGACATCGATTTGTTCTGCCATCATTTTACGGTGACGCTCGCGGAAAATCTGTGGTGAATTCGGATCGCTCAACAAGACATCAGCACATTCAAGCGCTTCTTCTTCGCGGGCATTCTTGCCGTTGAAATTGAAAACCATGCCATACTCGCGCTCAAGCTCGTCCGTATAACCCCGACTTGACGTTGAGAGGAAGATACCCGGCACGCCGAGTTGCGCCGCTTCACTGGCCATCGTCGCGCTTTCGCCGAAGAACAATCGCGCAAAAGCCAACACATGATGCACATCGCCGACGGCCCCGCGACGTTCATATTGCTTGAGATCATCCGGCAAAGGCGCTTCTGAGCTAATCAACACGCGACCATGCTGCGACAATTTCTCGACGACATGGTAAATATTGCGCACACCATAATCGCTGACATCGTGATGGCTGTGCCACGCGACAAGCCGCACAAATGTGAACGGTTCGCCCGGTTGAATATTTTCCACCGCTAGTTTCGCTGGGTCGGGTGTGAAATAATTGGGATGCAAATACGGTAATTCTTGAAAGCCATTGTAGCGTTCTTGCTTTGCGCCGAGATCATCACGATACGAACGCGGTGTGAAGATGCGTGTCGCGAAAGGATACGTGATGCGATTCGAGAGTTTCGCGTGTTCGGTATCATAAAACACAAGCGACGGAATGCCGCGCAATTTCGCGGCATGAGCGATAAATGTGCCGCCAATTGCCGCGACGACTTGCGAACGATGTCGCCCCAACGCCCGCCACACACCACTGCTGTGCTGCACAAGCTCAATCGCAAGACCGAGCATCCCTTTACGAACACGGCTGAGACAATGATGCTGTAAACCGGCCTCGTCGAGTAAATCAAGCGTCAGGTCTTTGTCTCGCGACAAGATCAACACATCATGACCACGTGCCTGCCACAACGCAATCGCGTTTTTGAAAAAATGAAAATGCGCCGGGTGTGTGATGTCCACCGCGATACGTAATGAATCGTCCATCAATTCCCATCAAATATTTAGAACGGATGCTGTTACAACGTGCTATAATAACATAGATAGGAAGGCGTGATAAGGAGTGTGGTATGCCGCGTTATGATTATGAATGTGATGAATGTGGAGAAATTTTTGAGGCGCGTCATGGCTTCGATGACCCGGCACCGCCCTGCCCCAACGGGCATAGCGAAGTTCATAAACGCATCACAAGTGTGCCGCGTCTACTCGGCGGCATCATGACCGACGCCGGTCATGGCGGCACAGCGACGAAAGAAGAACTCCGCAGCAAATGGGCGGAAGAAACTCCGAAGCTGCGCAAGAAGCTCGTCGACAAACTCGGCGAGGAGGCGGTCAATAAATATGCACCTTCGCTGAATCACAAGTATGATGATTAACTTTCCCGGATGGTTCAACCACTACACATCAAAAATGCAAAGCTGTGGACAGGCGATGAAATCGAAGAACGCGACTTGTTCACCATTGACCGGGTAGTCGCCGCCCGCCCGGACAATGCGCTTGAGATTGATCTCGAAGGTTACACCATCTTTCCTGGCTTGATTAACGCGCATGACCATCTCGAACTCAATCACTTCCCACGCACAAAATTCCGCGATGTGTATCCGAATGCACATGAATGGGGCGAGGATGTTCAAGCGCGACTCGACGAGTCGCCTTTCAAAGAACTTCGCGCTTACGCGATTGAAGACCGTTGCTTCATCGGCGGGCTGAAGAATCTACTGTGTGGCGCAACGACGGTTGTCCATCATAATCCGCCACATAAGACATTGTTTAAGAAAGACTTCCCCGTGCGCGTATTGCGCCGTTATGGGTGGGCACACTCACTCCACTTCAGCAACGAGGACGAAATCAAGCAATCGTATGCCAACACGCCGAAAGATGTGCCGTGGTTCATTCACCTTGCCGAAGGAACGGATGATGTCGCGGCAAATGAATATCGACGGTTGAAGGCGCTCGGATGCGTCAGCGAAAATACCGTCATCGTGCATGGCGTCGGCTTGACGGATGATGATATTGCGGATGCTGCGCCACGAGTGCGCGGTTTGGTTTGGTGTCCGTCAACGAATTTGTATCTGCTCGGGAAAACTGCAAATATCATCAGATGGATAGAGGCCGGTGGCAAATTCGCAATTGGCAGCGATTCGAGACTGACGGCGGCAGGTGACTATCTGTGTGAAGAAAATACTGCGTGGACAGAACTGAAAAGTGCGTATTGGAGTCGACTCGAGCAAAATCCACACGAAGCTACCACTATCATTGGACGCAACGATGTTGGGCATCTTAATCCCGGTGCGCAAGCTGATTGGTTCATCTATCCCGAAGATGATGCGCGGCGTTTTGAAATCAAACTTATCGTCAAAGGCGGAATCCCGCAAATTGGTGATCCTAATATGATGGCGAAATTCCCCCATATTCCGACAGTTCGTGCTACACTAGACGGGAGGCCAAAATACATCCATGAAAAGCTCGCTCGTCGTATCATCAGGTGTGGACTCAACGAACCGGGATTGACTATTGATGAACAACCCGGCAAAACTATTTTTTTCTGGCGCAATTAGAAGGCCGTTTTATGACCGACATTCTATTTGGACAATCGTATTATTTACGCTTCGACATCAAGTTGTGGGAAGCGATGCAGCCCTACCCACCACTCGGCACCTTATACGCTGCAAGTTATATGCGCGAAAAAGGTTACCGTGTCGCTCTGTTTGACGCCATGCTTGCCGAATCGACCGCCGCGTGGCAGGCTGCCCTCGAACAGCATCAGCCACGTTATGCCGTCATCTTTGAAGACAACTTCAATTATCTCAGCAAGATGAGTCTGCTGCGGATGCGTGAGGCCGCCTTCGAGATGATTGACTACGCGAAGTCAATGGATTGCACGATTATCGTCGGCGGTGCTGATATGACCGACCATGCCGAGAAGTATCTTGAACGAGGGGCGCATTACGTCCTCATCGGCGAAGGCGAGGAGACACTCGGCGAACTCGTTGCGTATCTTGAAGCAAGCAGGGCACAGCAAGCTGTACCCCAACAGAATGACGAGGCTCTGTACAATATTCAGAGTCTCGCCTATTTGCACGATGGGCGCGTCATCAAAACACCGCCGCGTCCGGTGATTAAGAATCTCGATGATATGCCCTTCCCCGCATGGGACCTCGTTGACCGCGATAAATATCGCCATATTTGGTACAAGCATCATGGTTATTATTCGATGAATCTCGTCACGACACGCGGTTGCCCGTTCCATTGCAATTGGTGCGCCAAACCGATTTGGGGGCAAAAGTACAACGTCCGCAGCCCGCAGAATGTCGTCGATGAGATGGCGTGGATTAAAGAACGCTTCAATCCCGACAGCATCTGGTTCATGGATGATATCATGGGTATTCAGGACAAATGGATTGAAGAATTTGCCGACCTGCTCGATGAGCGCGACTTGCATATTCCGTTCAAGAGCCTCAATCGCGTAGACTTACTGCTGCGCGGCAAAACGATTCCGGCGTTGGCACGGGCCGGTGCGCATATTGTTTGGGTCGGTGCGGAAAGCGGCTCACAGAAAATTCTCGACGCCATGGACAAGGGCACGACAGTCGAGCAAATCTACGAAGCGACGCAACAACTGCACGCACATGGCGTCAAAGTTGCGTTTTTCTTGCAATTCGGTTATCCCGGTGAAACCCGTGAAGACATCGAACGAACGCTCAAAATGGTGCGTGACCTCATGCCAGACGACATCGGCATCAGCGTCAGTTATCCGTTACCGGGCACGCCGTTCTACGAAAATGTGCGCCACGAACTCGGCGACAAAGCCAATTGGTACGACAGCGAAGACCTCGCGATGTTGTATCAAGGGCCATATCGCACGGAGTTTTATCGCCAACTGCACACCGTCGTCCACAAAGATTATCGTTCGCGCAAAACATGGCGTGAGATTCGCGGGCTGATACGCAATCCGCATAATCTGCGGCCTGCACTCATCCGGCAAACAGCGTCGATGATTTATCACCGCGTCACCTTACCCGGCGCAATCAAGAAGCTCGACGAACTGGCGCAACTGCCACACGAGCCGACAAAATTGCCGAATGTGGTGTTACAATAACGCAAATCAGATGCGAGGTGATAAGCATGAGTGCGCAAGAAAAAGTCACAATCACCGATAAGACTCCGCTCAGCACGTTGACAGTCGGCGACTTAAAAGCCATCGTCCGTGAGATTGTCGAGGATAGCATCGAACGCGCCATCCTCGAAATTCAACAACAATTGCCCGACCCCGATGAAGGCTTAGAATTTAAGCCTGAATTCGCCGAGCAATTGCGACAATTTTTGAAAGAGCGTCCCGAAGGCCGACCGGCAGAAGATGTGATGCGCGAACTAGGTCTGTCTGATGAAGTCGAATAATCCATATTAATTAAGGTTGACAGACAATGCAGAAAACGATTTGGAAGGCCTAGATCAAAAGACAACGCAACGGATTATGAAAAAACTTTTTTGGGTAGCTGAACATGCTGAGGACATCCGGCATGAAGGCTTAACAGGACAATGGCAAGGATTATATCGGTATCGGATTGGTGATTATCGGGCACTTTATATTATTGAACGCAACTACTCAGCATGTAGGCACGAGTCGAGCAGGATAAAAAGAAATTGAACCGCAAAGAGCGCGAAGAAAAGCAATTCATTCGTTGCGTATCGCCATGTTGCCTCTTGACTCATGGGCAAAATCGATGTGTGTAGGGGC
>RFIA01000256.1 GCA_003695675.1 Chloroflexota bacterium | reverse complement strand
GGATACGTGCAACCCGACGCAAAAATCGGCGATATACTCAAGGCCAATCAACGCATTGCGCGAATCGGCAATATCGACATTTGCGCCCCGTTTGACGGCATCTTGCGCGGATTGATCCATGAGCGGGTTGAGGTAAAAGCTGGCATGAAAATCGGCGATGTTGACCCGCGCCCGATTCGTGAGCATTGCTTCACGATTTCGGACAAGTCGTTGGCTGTTGGTGGTGGTGTATTAGAATGCGTGATGAGCGCGTCGCAAGTGCGCGACCGTCTCGTTCAGACGGATTATGAAACTTCACGAAGCGTTTAACGTCTCTCGCGGCGATGTCATCGCTTTCATCGGCGCGGGGGGGAAGACCTCGACACTCATCCGACTCGGTCATGAATTGGCCGATGAAGGCTGGCGCGTGCTAGCGACCACCACCACTCGCATCGCTGACGAGCAATTGGAACTTATGCCGTATGCGACGACATTGGAAGGCGGTGTGCAAAATCTATCGCGGGCTTTGACTGAACATCATTTTGTCTATTTATATGATGATATTCGTCAGAAGAAAGTTTATGGCCCCCCCCTTGAACGTATCCCCGAATTGCTCGACTCCGTCGACTCAGATGTGCTGCTCATCGAAGCGGATGGCGCCCGCCAATTGCTCCTCAAAGCACCTTATGAGCACGAACCGGTCATCCCGCCTGAGACATCGCTCGTCGTGCCGATTGCATCGCTGGGCATCCTTGGCAAACCCCTCACCGACGAATATGTCTACAATGCTGAAGCCATCATGTCGCGCTATGGATTCGTGAAAGGCAACCGTGTCCGTTCGCCGTGGGTGGCGCAAGTCTTGCGTGACGAAGAACTCGGCTTACGCGGGATTCCTGACAATGCGCGTGTCGTAGCGCTCATCAACGGCACACCAAAACAGGGGTATCTACGAGGACGCGCGCGGTTGATTGCGCAATTGGCGCTGCGGTCGTCACGGTTGAATGGTGTCGTATTGGGGAATGTTCGCGGCGCACAAGCCGCTCACGAAGTACAACGACACATCGGCGCGGTGATTCTCGCCGCGGGGATGTCTACCCGTATGGGACAGATGAAGGTATTGCTGCCGTGGACAGGCGGCAAAACCATCATTGAGCACATTATTGAGCAGGCCTTTCGCTCACGATTCAATTATACGGTCGTCGTGACAGGACATCGCGGCGAGGAGGTACGCAAGATTGCACGCGCTGCTGGGGCGAAAACGGCTCACAACCGGGCATATAAAAATGGGGAAATGCTCTCATCCCTCAAGACCGGTCTACGCGCCATGCCCAAACATATCTCGGCGGCGCTGGTTATCCTTGGTGACCAACCGCGCATCGAACCGCGCGTCATTTATCAATTGCTGGCAGCTTATGCCGAGCAAAAAGGCGAGATTGTCGCCCCACGCTTCAACAAGCAACGGGGGCATCCTGTGCTGATTGACCGCAAGTATTGGCCCGAACTCCTCGCCCTACGCGGTAACAGTGCCCCACGCGATGTCCTCAACGCGCACGAAGACAGCATCCACTATATTGATGTCACAACGGATAGTGTGCTCCGCGATGTCGATACCCCACAAGATTACGAACGTGAACGCTGGCGTGCGGGCTTGTCGCCACACGATTAATTTTTGCCAAGAACTTTAGAGAGTTCCCCTGTATGGCGCAGCGTGTATGGACGACTCGTGTCTGTACCGTGCGCCGTCAAGCGCAATTCATCGGAGTGCATCATCGGTGTAACGACAATCATGACTTCGTTCTCTTTGAGAACGTGCTGCCCCGACGGTGCGTAAATGTATTGACCGTCCGGTTGGCGAATGCCTATCACACCGGCACGAAACAAACGGTCGAGGAGCAATTCGTCAATCGTTTTGCCAATCCAAGGTGAATTGTCTTGCATGTAAAGCTCAGTTGTTTCGATACGGGCACTGTAATTGTAGATGACGTACTCCAAAAAGTCATTGACCGCCGGACGTGTCGTCGCCAACATCACCATCTGCGCGGCGATGTGAAAAGCGCTGTCTACACGGTCGGCACCGGCGCGTTTTAATTTGGGAATCATATCGTCGGAAAGCGCGGTCGTCGTAATCAAAATACGATTGCTCAATGCGCGACAGGTCAACACAGTGAGCACGCTGTCAGCGCGATCTTCAATTGAAATCATAATCGCCAACGCCTGCTCCACACCGGCTTTGCGCAACACATCCTCACGAGTCGGATTGCCATGCACGACGCGAAAACCGCGCCGCAGCAAGTCTGCCGTATACACATTATCATCGCTGATGACAACAAACGGACGCTCTGGGTCGAGTTGTCGGACGGCGTTACGAGCAACTCGCCCACTGCCACAAATAATAAAATGATTGGAGAGACCCGCAATTTCCTCTTCAGCCTCAACCATCGACAACTTGCGTTTGGGGTTATCATACGGGCTTTCGGCCTGTGTGTGCAAATGCTTCCAATGGGTCACAACGCTTTTCTTGCCCGTACCATGCAAAGAATCTTTGGCCAGCGCTTCGACACGCAACACCGGCGCAATCACAATCAATGTTATGTCTGCCTGCAAGATAAAATCTTCGCCGGGTGTATAGATATATTCGCCATTGGGTTTGCGCAGACCAATGACAGCGGCATCAAAACGCTTGCTCAATTCAAGTTGTTTGAGTCGTTTGCCCACCCATGGAGAATTCTCCGGCAAATATAATTGTGTGGCTTCCATGCCCGACGCATCATGAAATAAAATGCTGTTAAAAAATTCATTGACTGCCGGGCGCAACGTCGCATTGTTGAAAAATTTACCCGTGACATCGAAGGGTGCGATGGCGCTGTCTGCCCCAATCCGCAAAATTTTATTGCTCAATTCTTCTTCCAATGTCGCGGCAGTGATATACAAATCGCTGTTATGACTGCGACCAGTCAGCACCGTCAACAAGGCTTCGGTATCGCTGTTGAGCATGACCATCATCGCCGCCGCTCGCTTGATGCCCGCGCGAATCAGCACATCATCATCTGTCGGATCACCTTCGACGACCAACAGACCTTTGTCACGGATATGATTGGCATATTCACCATCATTCGTGACAACCACAAGTACATCCAACAATGTCGTGCTCGAACTCACGACAGCGACAATTCGCAAATACACCCGGCGGATAATACTGCGTATCCGTGTGTAATACCCTTCGGCGTCGTCACCGAATACAGAATCCAAAGCCTCGTCTATCGGTTTATAAAGCTGTTCTCGATGCGAAGCCTGACGAATGCGTTCGCGCTCTAAGGTATAATTAATTGTTTGGTTTACCAATTCGCCATTGCCACAGATGATGAAATGCCCGGTAAGACCGTCAATTTCGCGTTGAATGCGTCGCTTCTGTCGCAAGTCGCGCACAGCAGGGCTGACAAAAAAAGTGGCCGTCGCCTGAATTGCAAACAGGAATGTGCCCAAACCAACGACAATCAACACAAGGGTGAAGATGCGGCCACCTGTGGTGACAGCCACTTGGTCGCCATAACCGATAGTCGTGAGCGTGGTTATCGTAATCCAAATCGCATCCAGCACACCCAAGTTTTTTTCAAAAAACAGAAAACCAACAACGCCTGCCGGAACGATGACCGCGATTGCCAAAATTGCAATTTGTAATTGGCGTCGGGTTTCTTGAAATGAATCCATAACAACCCCGCAGCGATTCAATAATCAAACAAACACACTCGTATTATAATGTGCCAGCACAACTTCCGCGAATGAACGAGGTGGAAAGCACGAACAATGCAGTTATAACTCGGCTGATATTCAGTATGCAGATTGTTATATTGCAGTGCGAGCTAAGAAAATGCTGTCGGGGAGGAATTAATCAGATACAGCAGGACATGCGAAAACAAGCCAGAAAAAGGCTCGCCCTCTGTCGCTGTGCGTCTGCTAAAAGCAATGTGTTATTGCTTGAAGAAACGTAACAAACGCTTCACCACATTGCGGCGTTGGTCAAGCGATGGGGCAAATTGATTTTGATATTCTCGCTGAAGCTGTTTTGTGAGATGAGCCAATTCACTGACACGCATTTGTGCGCCATTGACAATCACCCACTCATTATCGAGCGCCTGTAAATCTCTCGGCGTTCTCTTATAGAGATTTTGATAGGCTTCAGAGTATAATCTGATCACCTGTTGTGTTGGGTGAATATGTGCATTGACTGCTCTTGATATATTCACGGTACTTTGCATGATGTCACCATGTTTCATC
>RFIA01000255.1 GCA_003695675.1 Chloroflexota bacterium | reverse complement strand
GTACATCAAAAATATAAAAAGAGTATTAAAATCGCCATCAATCGCGCATATTCTAACGCAGTCGGCTGACATAAACAAGCAATCATGTCTGGTTGCAAAATATTGCTTATGGCAAATGTTACTCGTAGCGAATGGTTTTTGTCGTGTTTTGCGCATTAAAACGCTCGATTTTGTGGGCAATTCCGTGATTGTTGCGTTAAACTTGGCATCATAGGATCGAATTCCTACAAGGTTTTCGGATACGGACTATGACATCTTCCAATGATTCTCGCTTTTCAAGTTCCATACTCGTCGCGTGGCTCAATCGGTTTTTAGATGCGATGCCGTTGTTGATTGCACTCGTCCTTGCGTTGCTTGTGGCGTCGATTTTATTGCTTGCCTTGGATGCAAATCCGATAACTGCTTATGCCGCGATGTTTGAAGGCGCTTTCGGCAGCGAGAACGCCACGGCTGAAACACTCGTCCGCGCGATACCGATTATGTTGGTTGCAATCGGCATCACGGTTGCTTTTCGTGGCGGTGTCATCAACATTGGCGGCGAAGGGCAGATGATTGCTGGTGCCTTGTTCGGAACATGGGTTGTACTTCGCATTGGCGACTCATTCGGCGTGTGGTCGATCCCCGTTTCGTTGCTTGCCGCGTTCGCTGCGGGGGGACTGTTCGGCGGGCTGGCTGGGTTTTTGAAGGCGTATTTTGGTGTCAATGAAATTTTAAGCACGATTATGCTCAATCAAGTCGCTGTGCAAATGATGAATTTTTTACTCAACGGCCCGATGCTTGACCCGGCTGATGCTGGTGTGAACAATATCCCCAAAACAGCGCGGATTGCCTCGGCAGCACAACTGCCGCGTTTGGCATTTCCCTTGGGTGGCGAAGCGGCACTCTTCGACCGGACACGCTTACATACCGGTTTGCTAGTCGCTGTTTTACTTGCCGTGATTATTTACATCATCTTATGGCAGACAACGATTGGCTATCGTATTCGTGCTGTCGGGCAAAATGAGCACGCAGCGCGTTATGCTGGGATTAATGTCGAACGTCAGACGGTGCTAGCGATGTTTCTCGCTGGCGGGGCTGCCGGGCTTGCCGGTGCGGTACAGGTGCTTGGGCTTCAATATCGTTTGCAGACGGACGGTTCGCCGGCTGGTTTTACGGCCAATGCGGGTTTCAATGGGATTGTCGCGGCGTTGTTCGGCGGGCTTAATCCGCTTGGTGCGATCCCCGCGTCGGCATTTTTTGGCGCGTTGCTCGTCGGTGCGCGGCGGATACAAACTGAACTCGGTGTGTCGTCCTCAATTGTGCTCGTCATCAATGGCTTGATTGTCGTCTTTGTTGTCAGCAGTCAATTATTCGTGCGGCGACGTGTGCGTCAGCGATTGAGCGCATTGATGAACGAGGATGCACAAAATACCGAGAAACCACCTGATAGCAGCTTAGATGCGACGACTGTGAAAGCGGAGGGCGGCCATGATTGACGATATTATCGGCACGGTCTTTAAGGCGAGTGTCGCAGCCTCGACTATTCGCTTAGCCACGCCGTATATCTTCGCCTCGCTTGGCGAAACACTCGGCCAACGCAGCGGCGTCCTCAATTTGGGCGTCGATGGTATCATGTTGATGGGGGCGTTCTTCGGCTACTATGCTGTCCTCACGACCGAGAGCTTGATACTTGGCGTATTGGCAGCGTTATTCATCGGCGGCTTGATGGGTTTGGCGATGGCCTTCATCAGCGTGACGTTGAAGGCCGAACAAGGCATTAGCGGTATCGGCGTTTATCTCTTTGGGCTGGGCATGAGCGAGCTGCTGTTTCAAGAATTTGTCGGCACACCGCAATCGGTCGATGGTTTCCCACGCATTTCGATTCCGGGACTGTCCGACCTTCAATTTCTTGGGCTTGGCGACATTTTCTTCAATCATAACTTGCTGGTTTATGTCGCCTTTGCGCTGGTGCCGATGACGGCTTTCGTCTTGAATCGCACCAACTTTGGCTTGATGATTCGCGCCGTCGGCCAAAATCCTGAAGCGGCGGATGCGATGGGCGTCAGTGTGACTCGTGTCCGTTATCTGACAGTGACACTCGGCGGCATGTTGGCGGGGCTTGCCGGTGCGTCGTTGTCGATTGCGCTGCTCAACGTCTTCCAACAGAATTTGACCGCCGGGCAAGGATTCATCGCCGTCGCCTTGGTCTATTTCGGCGGGTGGCGTCCGTATGGTGTGTTGCTCGGCGCGATGCTGTTCAGTTTTGTGAATGCGTTGCAATTGCAAATTGGCATCAGCGCTCCGGAGATTCCATCGGAGTTCGCGGTGATGGCGCCGTATGTGGTGACGATTATCGCGCTGATGTTCGCGTCGAAACGGCGTGAACGCCCGGACGCCTTGACGGTGCCCTTCGAGCGGGGTTAATGATGGTTTCGATAATCCCTTGTTTTATTGAGGGATATTCAATATTTTCTTACAGCGATAAAAGGAGGATTCTCAGGATGGCAAAATTGAGTACGCATAAGACATTGATTGTGATGTTGATTCTAGCAATGTTGTCGATAGGCCTCGTGCCGACGGCATTCGCGCAAGATGGGCCATTTCGTGTCGCCGCCGTTGCGCCGAGCGCGACGAATGATCTTGCTTTTAGTCAGAGTATGTTCGATGCCTTGACGAAAATTCAAGAAGAACTCGGCGAAGATAATTTTGAATTTGTGTTTCAAGACGGCACATTTATCGTCGATGATGCGGCGGTAGCGTTGCGTGATTGGGCGTCGTCGGGTGATTTTGATCTCGTCATCGCGCATGGTTCGCAATTCGGTTCGATTCTCGAAGAACTCGCGCCGGAATTCCCCGAAGTCTCATTCGCGTGGGGCACTGACCAAAATACCTTCGGCCTCGACAATGTGTTTGCATACACCGCTGCGGCTGAGCAGGGCGGTTACATCAATGGCGCGATTGCCGCTGGTATGACCGAAACAGGCGTCATTGGTGTCGTCGGCCCGATTGAAGTCGGCGATGCGAAGTTGTATGTCGATGGCTTTGTGGCCGGTGTCGCCGCGACGAATCCGGATGTGACGGTCAATGTCACGTGGATCCAATCGTTCAGCGATGTTCCGCTTGCGACAGAAGCCGCCGAAACGCTCATCGCCAACGATGCCGATGTGCTCACCGGTACAGCGCAAATGGTTGTCGGCCCGATTGCCGTGGCGACCGAGAATGATTTGCCGTGGTTCGGCACTCAATCAAGCCAAGCCGACCTCGCTGGTGATGACGGTGTGTTGTTCCAAATCTATCGCTGGGATGTTGTGCTCAAAGATATGATCGAACAAATTCAGAATGGCACACTCGGCGGCGAATCATTTGTCATTTCGCTTGAAAATGGCGGCATCGAGATGGAAATCGATCCCGACCGCTTCGGCGATGACGCCGATGCGTTGGCTGCGTTTGAAGAGCAAGTCAATGCGTTGGTTGACGGCATCGTCTCCGGCGAGATTGTAATCTTCCCCGACGAAGCTGCTGAACCGGCGGCGACGGAAGAAGTCGAAGGTTAATGGATTGCGTTGAATAGGCGATTTGAGGGCGGGTAGGTCTCGCCCTCTTTTTCTATGAATCGAGTTTGATTATGACACAATCATCTGTTGGCGGAATGACTCATCAGCGCATCGACCGCTTGGTGATGCGTGGCATCGTCAAGCAATTTCCCGGTGTGTTGGCGGCTGACCACATCGATTTTGATGTGCAGTCGGGGGAGGTTCACGCCTTGCTCGGCGAGAATGGCGCGGGTAAAAGCACGTTGATGAAGATGCTTTATGGCTTGTATCAACCGGACGAGGGCACGATAGAGGTCAACGACTCGCCGGTCAAAATCGGGTCGCCACAAGACGCGATTCGACTCGGCATCGGCATGATTCACCAACATTTTATGCTCGTGCCGTCGTTGACTGTCGCCGAGAATGTCGCGCTTGGGATGCGCGGCATCCGCGATGGTGTGCTGCGATTAGACGATGTGGTTCGCGGATTGCTGGAATTATCTGAGCAATACAATCTCAAAATCAATCCGCATACCCCGATATGGCAGCTTGCCGTCGGCGAGCAGCAACGAGTCGAAATTTTGCGGGCGCTTTACAAAGGCGCGGCGCTTTTGATTCTCGATGAACCGACCGCCGTCTTGACGCCACAAGAAGTTGACGATCTTTTTCGTATTTTGCGTCAGATGACGGATGATGGTCATGCGCTGATTTTTATCTCGCACAAATTGCACGAGGTGCTTGCCATCAGCCATCGTGTCACAGTGCTGCGGGACGGCAAAAAGATCGACACGATTCCAACGAGCGAAGCCACCAAGCGAAAACTCGCTGAGATGATGGTCGGGCGGCCGGTCGTGTTGGAGTACGATAAACATCCCGTTAAACGCGGTGAGGTGCGGCTGCGTCTTGAACGCGTGAGCGCGCTGAGCAATCGTGGCGATCTTGGATTGAAGCATGTTTCGCTTGAATTACACAGTGGCGAGATTGTCGGCGTTGCCGGTGTTTCGGGCAACGGGCAACACGAACTCGCGCAGGTTATTGTCGGTTTGCGTCCGCTAGAGAGCGGCGCGATTTATGTCGATGGCAACGACGTGACCGGCAAATCGCCCGCCGTCATGAATCGGCTCGGTGTGTCCTACATCCCCGAAGAACGCATGATTGATGGCGTTGTCAAAGAATTCACCGTCGCCGAGAATCTTGTCTTGCAAGACCATGCTCGCGAACCGTTTGCACGCGGCGGCTTGTTCATGAATTTCAAAGCCATCACCGAAGCCTGCCAACGCGCCATCCGCGATTATGAAATCAAGACGCCGAATACCGAAACACCCGTCAAGAATCTTTCGGGCGGCAATATTCAAAAGCTGATTTTGGCGCGGGAACTTTCGCGAAATCCACATGTGCTCATCGCCGCACAGCCAACACGCGGCGTAGACATCGGCGCGATGGAATATATTCATCAACGGTTGCTCGATGAGCGCGAGAAGGGCACGGCAATCTTATTGATCTCAGAAGACCTCGACGAGATTCGATTGCTCGCCGACCGCATTGCTGTGCTATTCGAAGGCGAGATTGTCGGTATTGTCGACAGCGCCGATGCCGATGTCGAGACACTCGGTTTGATGATGGCCGGTGTCCGCGAGCATGAGTCATGACATGTGTTGGCGTCGGCGAAAGCTGTCTGTCAATGGAACGTTAATCAAACACGGTTCGTCCCCAACTGCGCAGTTTCATATTGGCTTGAAGCGCGATGGTGTCCAAAACCACGTTGGGATTTGTGACGTCTCGCCGTTCGAGTAAATTGCCCCACTCTCGAAGATTGGAAGTGCTGATATGACCGATGTCATTGTCTCGCGCCCAATCAAAGCCAACCATGACGCCAAGCGCCCACATTCTTTGCCGTAACAGACCCTGCTGCTCAATTGGAACACCGGCAACCACTTCTTCGGTGACATCAAACCATTTGGGGTCGCCGGGCAAACAGCGAAATAAGAGGCCTGCGCAACTGCCCGTCCAAAAACGGCGATACCAGCGTCGATGTGTCTCATCATCAAATGACAAGCCAAAAAACGGGTCTAGTTCACCGGGACAGCCCGTCGCATCTACACGACTTGCCCCCGGAATGTTGCCGGGGCATAAATCTTGACCATCGACGATGCCGTCTCCATCATCATCGTTATTCATTTCTTGTTGAAGGGTATCGCCGAAGAATATTTCTGTGAAGTCATTTTGGATGCCATAGAAAGCCAGAGACTCTTCATTACTTTCATTCCAGACTCGGACAAAAGGTTGGATTTTGTAGGCGAATGGGTGTTGTGGTAACGCCGTAGCCGGAATGAGCATTTCAATAACCGCTCGGTTGTTTTGTGTGAATTGTACATCGTCGCAGCATCGGATGCTTGTGAATGCACCAATTTCGTTGCCAGCCATGTCGTGAAGTGGCACACCGAACTCGTCAAAAACCCACAAAGTGACGCCGATTGTTTGACCTTCAAGTTCAGTCAGCCCCATTTCTACGACAAAACGGATGCCGCTATCTTCGATGACCGTTGTGCTCACGTTTTGTATTTCTACGTTTGTGTCCTGAGCAACCACATTGTTCAATTCAAACGGGTGAAACAATAGGACGAGGAATAATACCGACCAATAAGCTCTTTTGAACATAACATCGCCTCAATTTTCAAATATCGTTTCAATACTTTTGCATTCATTCTACAAGAAATCATGTAAAATTTGCCACTTATTCTTCGGGCGGGCTGAAGAGATTGTCAAGACTTTGTTGTTTGATGAGCGTTTGCAAATTATGCTGTGTCGTTTCGCGCATGAATTGACTCTCGTCGTAGCTAAGCGTTAGGTCTTCGAGTAAGTCGGCTAAATCTTCATTTTCGAGCGACTTCAACGCCATCAGCGCATAAATGCGGTTGCCATCTGCGACCGATTCGTCGCGTGCAAGCGCAATCAGCGCGTCTGCCGCTCGGTCATCGCCGAGTAAGCCGAGCGCACGGATCGCAAACCCAGCGGTGCCCTGTGATTCTTCGACAAGCTGCAACAAATCTGTTCGTGCTCGTTTGTTGCCAAGTTGGGCGAGAGCGACGGCTGCGTCCATACGCAATGTGATGTCTTCATCTTTCAACGCTTTAAGCAACGGCCACACCGCTCGGACTTTGTTTGCTTGTCCAATTTGACCGAGTTGGCCAAGAATATGACAAGCGGCCAGCCGAATCTGACGGTCAACTTCTGGCGCTCGAATGACATCGTAAAGTTCATCCACGGTGTCGATACGTGCTTGTCGCAATGTCATGACATCTACATCAATTAAGCGTCGCGCCCATTGCGGCCATGTCCGCAAGATTGTTTTTGTGAGCGTCTCTAATTGGGCACGCCACTCGGCCTCAGCTTGCGATTGGGGAATATTGATCTCGCCTGCTGGTATCGCGTGTGGCAGCGGCCTGTCCATCACACCGGCGATGAGGTTCTCCGCCGCCATAATCGCCATTTGTTCGCGTGTCCATTGGCTGGCACTGCCGATATGCGGCACCACAATCGCGTTGGGTAAGTGCAGCATCGGGTCATCGGGGGCAATGGGTTCGGGGTCGGTCACGTCGAGGGCAGCGGCTGCAATTTCGCCGTCGCGCAGCGCCTCACACAACGCATGTTGGTCAACGATTCCGCCTCGCGCCGTGTTGATCAAAATCGCGGATGATTTCATCTTTTTGAGGGCGGACTTGTCGATGAGATGATAGGTCTCGTCGGTGAGTGGGGTATGCAACGACACAAAATCAGATTCGCGCAAGAGCGTATCGAAGTCAACGAGTATCGCGCCAACTTGTGCGGCTTCGCGCGGGTTTTTGTTTGGGCTGTAGGCAATCGTGCGCATATTAAAGCCAATAGCCCGCCGCGCTACAGCCTTCCCGATGCGTCCCAATCCGACAATGCCGAGTGTTGCGCCGGTCAAGTCATGACCAAGTAATTGCATCGGTTCCCATGTCTGCCATTTGCCTTGTTTGATGTAATCCATGCTTTCGGGTATGCGTCTGGCCGCAGCAAGCAATAAACCGAACGCCAGATCAGCCGTTGCTTCTGTCAACACACCCGGCGTATGCCCAACAGCGATATTACGCGACCGCGCCGAATCGACATCGATGTTGTCGTAGCCAACCGCCATTTGGCTGATGACCCGGAGTTTTGAACCAGCAGCGTCCATCAAGTCGTCATCAATGCGGTCGGTTATCATACACAGCAGGCCATCCATATCGCGGATGCGCTCCGTCAAAACATCATAGGGCGGTGGCAGTTGCCCCGGCCAAACATCTGCATCACAATACTCCGTGATTCGTGCTAATCCCGCTTCGGGAATCATCCGGGTGACGAAGACTTTTGGTTTCACGACGCCGCCTCCAAACTGCAAAAAGAATATGTCCCACATTAGTATCTCTTAAGTATACCCTGATTGTGGTGTTTGATTGGGGTTTGTTGCCGCTTAATTTGTTAATTGTTTGTCGATAATATATAATCTGGCTGCCTTCAGGTTATGATTTATTTTCGATTTGCGGAGTTTGTTGCGATGCGTAGCAAAATATATCCGGCTTGGTGGGGCGCTGTTGGTATCTTGTTTTTGTTGTTTGTCGCCATGATTGTTAGCATTCCATACACATTCATGCACCCCGACGAAGGGTTATCTTATCAATTCACGGCGGGCGATTTTTCCCGCACGATGCGCATGGTCAAAACAGATGTGCATCCGCCGTTGTGGTTCGCGTCGTTCTGGGGATGGCAACAAATTTTTGGCGACTTCGAATATGTCGCCCGAATCCAAGCCATTTTCTTGAGTGTGGTTACGCTCTCGTTGGTTTATCAACTTGGACGACGCTGGTTTGACGCAGCGCGTTACGGTGTCTATGCGATGATTTTGTTAGGGGCGAATGCGTTCTTCTTCACCCATGCTACAGAAATTCGACCGTATCCGTTGGTGATGTTGAGTGCGGCGTGGTCAATGTTGTTGTTCCAACGTTGGCTGATCCGCCAAACATGGTCAACTGCAATCGGATATGGACTTTCGTGCGCATTGTTGATGTATGTACATTATTTCTTATCGTTCTTGATTGTGGTGCAGGTGGTTTATTTTGTCATACGGCGTCCACATCGACAACTTATCAAACAAGGGGTGTTTGCGGGGCTGCTTGGATTCGTATTGTGGTTGCCGTGGTTGCCGGTTTTGATCGCACAGGTTGAGCATTTGCGAGCGATCAATAGTGGTGGCCCGCTCGGCGTTCAATCGACTACACACGCGACAACGTTACGCGAAATTGAGCGGTTGTTGCGCTTTACCACAAATGATCTGTTGTGGTTATACATGATGCTTCTTGTTGCCGGAGCCATTGTTCTGTGGCGCAAATCGAATTATCAACTGGTCTTGCTGTGGGCAATTGGTGTGCCGGGTTTGGCATTTGTCGCCAATTTATTTCTTGCCGTTTACACACAACGTTATTTCGTGTATTTGACGATTGGCATCGCGCTCGCTATCAGCGCAGCATTCGTGGCTCTACCGCGACGTTTACAAACAATTGCCTTTGTTGCCGTCGCGCTGCTTAGTTTTGTAGCTCTGCCCGCGCAGTTGCCTGAACGCACGCCCTATCGCGAAGTCTTCCAGCAAATGTCTGCTGCCGCACATCCGGACGATATTGTTTTTTTCGATCACTTTCGGCGGCGCGACGATTTTTTGCGCTGGCAATATCGTCATTATCTCTCGGCTGACTTACAGAATAATATCGTCTTCGACTTGGATGAATTGCTGGCACTTGGCAATGTGCGTCGCATTTGGCACGTGACGAATAATGCGCGGAAATCATCGGTACGCAATCACTTTCGGGCGATTGAAAGCACCCGTCCACTTGTCGGCGGATTTGGTGATTGTCGTTCATCTGCCTGTCTATTGGCACGATTGTTGGAAGGCCCACCACTTCGCGAACAAGTTGTTTTTGGCGACGAAGTTGGTTATCTTGGCACAGATATTGATTGGATTGACACCACTCGTATCGACATGCGCCTATGGTGGCGGGTTGACCGTCAGCCCACTTTTGATTATTCAATCGGAGTCCACTTGCTCGATGAAAATGGCCGGTTGATCGCACAGAATGATGGGGCGGTTCACTATTTTAATGTCGATATGCTGCCCGTTTCACAACTCGTCCCCGAACAATTCTATATTGACTATCGCACATTGGAACTTCCTGAAAATGTCGCGCCCGGACGCTACGAATTGCGCTTGATCGTCTATCAATGGTGGGACGGCACACGCCTGTTATTGCCCGACGGGAGCGATAGTTTGCTCGTGACACAAATCGACTTGTGAGCACAAGTTTTCCATATAGGCTAAAATCTATATTGGCTGTATTTGGTCTGTATCCAATCGCATAATATATTTACAATAGGACTTACGCAGTTGAGAAATCCATCAAGCAACCAGAGCATAAATTCTCCGCACGTAGACATAGCGGTATCCGGCTGCCACAAAGCCAAGTACCCTTCAGGGTACTGTATTTGATCGAATACCCCCAAATAACCCCTTTAGTGGGTTTGGTATTTCGGTAGCCGGATGTTTGAACATCTGGCGGCATGGTGCAAGATGCCCGATT
>RFIA01000254.1 GCA_003695675.1 Chloroflexota bacterium | reverse complement strand
CCTGATCCACAAACCGTTGTCATCACATTTAACACACCGGCTTGTAATAATATTGACAACATTGACGACTTCGGCATCCTTCCAGCACACCTCTTCCAAGAATTGGTCGGTGATGACTTTGCAGCAATCGACAATCTCGACTTTAATCTAAACCCGACAGTGACATCCGGTATGTTCTCATTTGGTGAGTTCAGGCCGGGCGAACAAGTCAGCTTGATTGCTAATCAAGATTGGCCGGACGCTTCTCTTGGTTTTGTCAACCCGGCTGGCCTCATCTACAAGAATGTACCAGACCAAAACATTGCCACTGAGCAATTCCTCGCGGGCGAGTTGTCAATCACGGTTGGTTCCGAACAAGGTAGCGTCATCCCACCGGAACGCTTCGCCGAGGTACGTGAACGAGCGGCTGCTGGCGACTTCCAAACATTCCAACAAACCGCCAATGGCTATTCATGGCTGGCGTGGAATGCTGCCAATCCCGACAATCCGCTTCCTGGTGTTGATGAGGACGGCAATCCAATAGAACAAGACCCGCATCCAATTTTGGGTGACCCGCGCGTTCGTGTCGCGTTGGCACACGCTGTTGATGTTGACGGCATCATTGCCGGTGCTGCTTTTGGCGAGGCCACGCGCGTTGTGACCCACTCAGTACCTTCGTCGTGGGCGTTTAATCAAGATATTGAGCCGATCCCATTCGATCCAGACACCGCTCTGGCAATGCTCGCAGAAGCCGGTTGGGTTGACGATGATAATGACCCAAGCACCCCACTTGTGGCGACGGAGGACGCCCTCTATGCCGAACCGGGTACACCATTTGAAATCGAAATTATCACCAATGCCGACAATCCCACACGAGTATCAATTGGTACCATCGTGCAAGATCAACTCGGCCAAATTGGTGTTGCCGTCGATTTCCAAGCAATCGACTTCAACGTCGCTGTCGAACGCACTGTCGGCCAGACATTTGATGGCATGATCTTGGGTTGGAGTCTGTCCTTCCCGGATGATCCAGACTTTGGGTTTGCCTTCAATCCCGAAAATGATGTGCCCGGCGCAGGATTCAACTTCGTCTCATATAACAACCCAGAAGTAACCGCACTACTCGACCAAGCCAATAATCTGCCCGGTTGCGATCAAGCCGAGCGTGCCGAACTTTACAAACAAGCACAAGCGCTGCTCGCACAAGATCAGCCCTATCTGTTCCTATTTTCAGAAAATGAACTCTTTGCAGCGCAAGCAAATGTGGAAGGTTTTGATCCATTCCCCAACCAACCACTGTGGAATCTCGACACTTGGAACATTTCACAATAAATAAGTTCACAACAATTACGTCGGGCTTTTTCAAGCCCGGCGTAATTGCTTTTTCATAGTTACGTGGATAAGTCAATCAATTTTGCATGTATAATATGTGTAGAGTCCGGAAAATAATTCGAAAAACCGCAAAGAACGCAAAGAGGTCATAAAGGTTGCAGGTTGCACGATGATGAATACGTTGCGTGTTTTTTGGTAGGGGCGCAGCGCGCTGCGCCCCTACTACATGCACCGATTTTCTGCCGCATCGTGCTTTTCTTGGCGCTCTTGATGGTTGAGTCGTTCCAATCATTTTCCAAATACTAACCGAAGGTCACTTAATGGTTCAGGTGTAAAATTTTTAAGGTGCTAGCCTGATGATAAAATATATAACCCGCAGATTAATTCAAGCAGTGCCGACATTAATCGGAATAACAATTCTCTCGTATGTTTTGATGCTCGCAGCGCCCGGTGGGCCAGTTGCCGCTCTAACTTTTGACCCTCGCACAAGCCCGCAAGAGCGTCAAGCTGTCGCTGCGCGACTTGGTGTCAATGATCCGATTCCTGTACAGTATCTACGCTGGTTATTGGGCGATGACTGGATGCGTGTTGACACAGACAACGATGGCCTTGCTGACCGCGCATTCTTGATTCCGCTTGATGCTGATCATGATGGTGAGCCGGAACCGCCTGGCAGACGGAAGGGAATTTTAAGAGGTGATTTTGGAAATTCGTTTTTCCGACGGCGCCCTGTAATGGACGTGATCGTTGCTCGCATTCCCGCAACACTTGAGCTTGGGCTAGCGGCACTCGCCTTAAGCCTTGTGGTCGGTGTTTCAGTCGGCGTACTTTCTGCGGTGAGACGGGGTGGATGGTTCGACAATATGAGCCGAGTGATGGCAGTCATTTTTAATGCCGTACCCGTTTTTTGGTTAGGGCTTATTCTGATTCTCATATTTGGGTCACGACTTGGCTGGTTACCGATGGGAAGCCGCTGCGCTCCTACTTTGACCGGTGGCTGCCCCCCAATTTATGCGCGAATCGAATACTTGTTATTACCGACGTTTGTGCTGGCAACCGGCACAATTGCATCGTGGTCACGGTTTATGCGAGCATCAATGTTGGACGCGATGGGGCAAGATTATGTGCGGACTGCACACGCTAAAGGATTGCCTCGTCATACCGTGTGGTTCAAGCACGCAGCACGGAACTCCCTCATTCCACTTGCGACCTTTCTTGGCCCTGCGATAACCACAATTCTCGGCGGCGCCGTCATTACCGAAAGAATATTTTCATGGCCAGGACTCGGCGGCATAGCGGTTTCGTCAGTGATTCAACAAGATTATCCGGTGATTATGGCCGTTGTGATTATTTCAGCAGTCGGCACAATCATTGGCTTCATCCTCACCGACATCTTGTATGCTATTGTTGACCCACGCATCAGATTAGACTGAAACAGAGCAAATCTTATGATCGATAGAACGCAATCGTTAGATACAGCAGAAATCAAAAAATTAGCGAAGACGCAACAAGATCAAAGAGTTGGTCGGTCGCTGACACAATTAGCCCTCGCGCGGCTTAAACGTGATCGCTTAACGTTGATTGCAATTGGAATAATTATCATATTATCGCTCTTATCATTGGGCGCAGGATTGATTACCAACGTAATCCTCCATGTAGATCCCAATCGCACTAATCCAAATAATACTTTTCAGCCGATTGGCTCCGAAAATCACATTTTAGGCACCGATGAATTGGGGCGAGACCAATTAGCCCGACTCTTACATGCTGGCCGGGTTTCGCTGGGTATAGGATTTAGCTCCGCAATATTATCATTAGCCATTGGGCTAACATTGGGTGTGATTACTGGTTATTATGGTGGTACTGTTGACGATATTATCAATTGGATCATCACAACACTCAACTCAATTCCAGCCTTATTTCTCCTCCTAATTGTGGCGGCAGTGCTTTCGCCCGGGCCGACAACCTTGGTCATTGTTCTCGCCTTTTTAAGTTGGACGGGAACAACCCGACTTGTTCGTGGAGAAACATTCTCAATTCGAGAGCGCGAGTACATTCTAAGTGCAAGGGCCATCGGTGCATCCCCATGGCACATTATGTTCAATCATATTGTCCCCAATGTTCTCTCAGTCACGATTGTTACCCTTGCAATTTCTATCGGTAACTTGATCCTCGTCGAATCGGCACTGAGTTTTTTGGGACTTGGCGTTCAACCACCGACTGCGACATGGGGAAATATGCTCACGCGAGCACAATCGTTCTTTAATACTGGCCCACATCTCGTTTTCTTTCCCGGAATAATGATCGTTGTTACCGTACTGTGTTTATATGTGATTGGAGACGGTCTGCGTGATGCGTTTGACCCCACGCTAAAAGATTAAAACGGAGACAGAACAACGACTAATTTCAGTTTCGACCAAAACGCTCTTGCAAAATTGATAAGAGTCCCTGTTGCATTGAGCTAACTTGATCAAATCGGTCGTTCAAATCAACTATTTCTGTAGTGGGGCTATCAATTTCGCCGTTAATGTAGCGCTCAAATGTCTCGATTGCTGCCGACATTGAAGAAAGCAACAATATTTGTGTATCGACAGCACAATCAGGTGTCGGTGTTTCTGCAATCACACTCCGCAAACGAGCAAGTTCATTCAACCTATCAACCAACTCAACACGATTCAAGGCGGCTGCCTGATTCATGCCTACATTGAATTCCTCCGCAAGTATCGTCGTCGTCTGCAACCATCCAGCCAGAAGATTTGGATTCAAGTCGCATTCGCCACCAAATATTGGTGTTGCAATCGGGGCAGCAGTTACCGCAACATCATCGCTCATCGGTAAATCCCCTAGGGCACAAGCCGCTAATACTAATGGCGCAGCGACAATCAACCATCGCCAAAATCGCAGATTCGCTGTCATCACATCGCCTTTCGTACAGAGAATGTTAGAATAACTTGTTGAGACGCTCAGATTAGCATAGAATTTGCACAAATAGATTAGCAAGCATACTAGCAGGGGGTAGACCGTATGCCACAATTACTCAGTCGAATGGACAATCAAGGATGGCTCACGCCATCAATCGCCGAAATCCTCTTACAGGGGCCGCCCCCACCCGCAGGTGATGGCACGATTCGAGACCAAGCACTTGAATTGCAGCAAGCATTGTCCAACAAAAATACCCCAGCACGAATTGTCAATGTACGTCTGACACCCTCTTATACCATGTTCGTCGCCCAACCGGAATCAATTGGACGCATTGGCAACCGTCAGAATATCACACCCGAAGACTTGCGTCGCAGCCTAAACGAACTAAATGATGAACGCGATGATTGGACACTGGGTATTATTCCCAATTTGCAAGACGAAGAGGGAACCGTTGGCATTCTGCTACGAACAGAGCGACATAATCCACTCAGCTTACGCAGGGTCATTGTACAAAATCGTTTTCGTGACCATCCCTCAACCGTCGCATTACCGCTAGGTTCAACTTTGCAGCAACGTTTGATGCTTTATGATCTCGCAGAAATACAACATCTTATCATCATCGGAGAAGGTGAAGCAAAAGCGCATCTCATTCGGGGATTATTACTCACACTTATATTGATGAATACTCCCAGCGAACTACGCTTCGCGCTAATAGGAGAAAACAGCCCAGCCTACGAGCAATTTGTCGATGCACCACATGCGCTTGGCCACACACTCACTTCTGCCGAAGAAGCTCAACGTTTGTTAGACGGCCTTGTGAACGAGATACAACGCCGTGTGCAACTCTTTCGCGACCGCGAAGTCTCATCAATTAATGAATACAATCTGTCAATTGGTGATGCAGACATCAAACCCATACCGCGTATAATTTTGGTCGCCGATACACTATCTGCTGACGAATGGGCACAAAACCGCGACCGTTGGCTTGCGCCGATTTATGACTTGTTGATGAACGGCGCCATCGTCGGCATCCATCTGATAATGACAGCGAATCAATTGCAGGAACCAGATACCCCAGAAATCATACGCAATTCAATTTCTACAGGCGTTGTGTTACGATCTCGTGCAATTGGTGCGTTGGGCAATCTCATTCGTCCATATCAAGGTTCAATCCGCTTCGTTGATGGATTCATCTTTGAGCGCGATAAGCCCCCTCGAGTAACCCCCGTTGAGTTATATGCAATCGCCGAAGAAGAGATTGATCAAACGATCAGCTATTGGCAACGCGCGGCAAAACAACGAGCAGAAAATCAACGTGTGAGTGAAGACCTTGATCTATCATCATTATTCCACCCAGCAGAAGAAACTGCTGATAATGACGACGCTCCTGCGCCACCCGTACCACAACGCCCAAAAGCTGATGCCCTCGTGCGAGCAACAACATCTTTGGGCGGCCTCCCAGCTACGCAAAATGTTGTTCGTCATGCCGAAGCGCTCGCCGCTTATCTCGGTTGGCTCGGGGTTGGGCCGTTAATCGATATTCTCGGCATTTCTCATGAACAAGCCGAAAGTATTATCGAAACACTCCAAGCCAGTGGCGTTTTGGAGAGTGACGAGTCCGCCACTCCCCGCTTTGTCCGGTTAAGTGATAACCCGTTTGAGGAATTTATGGACGGATAAACAAGTATCCTTACTGTACCGGCAAAACAGCAAATGTACATGAATTGTATGTTTCGCCGAGAATAACTTCAAAGTCCACAGTTCGATTGGGATCAGGCTCGACACGAATGTTGTCTTGATTCACATTGAGTATGTTCGCAATTTCATTCAGGCTGCTGCCTTTCGTTTGCCCCGTATGGTCAATCAAGATCGTATCGGTCACGGTTCCTCCCTCAGCTTGCCCGGCTGCAACAGCGCGAAAACTGTCCCAACCGAGACGCGAAGCGGCAACAATATCCCAATTGGGATTGTTCGTCCCATTAAAAACAGCAATCTGCGCCCCTTCCCTAAATAATTGATTTTCAGTGGGCGGTGTATAGAAATCAATTAACAGATCGCGTATCGGTTCAGGATTTGGCAATTGCACATTCGCACCATCCGGCATTGTCCATGGCGTAGTATGAAACCGTCGAATCAAGGTAAAACTTTCAATACGACTTTCATCAAGGGTGAGCGCAATCGGCAGTAAATTGAGCATCGTGTTGAAGTCAAGATCAGTATCAACAATCTCTAGACCGCGATCCCACAATGATGGGAAATTGCTGAGCTGTCCCGTATCTAACGCTTTACGCCACAAGGCGCGAATGACCTGTTGTTGCCGCCGTCCACGATCAAAATCGTCGCTGTTTCGTCGAGACCGCGCATACCACAACGATTCCGCACCATCGAAGTGATAATAACCGACTGGCAGTGTGTACAGATTATCATTTTCGTCGACCAATATAGCGTCATCGGGCACACGTGCGCCAACGAGCGGATGATCTTGCAGCGCACAATCCACAGCAACATCAATGCCATCAACCGTATCGATAATCTCTTCAACACCACTCAAATCAACGATGCCAAAATAATGTACATTGATGCCGAAATTATAAAAAATCGTCTGGCGCAGCAAACCGAATCCCCCATCCGTCCAGCCAACAGCCTCGCCACGACCATAAGCAAGATTGAGCCGTTGCATCGTCCAACCCGGAATATAGACGAGCAAGTCACGCGGTAGGCTCAACATCGCGACAGTATCCGTATCGCGATTGATGGAGACGATAATCATCGTGTCGGTACGGGTAATATTATCGCCTGTAATTTCGCGGTCGCTGCCAAGCAACATGATATTCACTAATTCATGATTGCGCGGAATCAACTCTGCCGGTGGTGGCACAGCAGTCGGCGCAACAACTTCGGCGGACGGATTATTCGGCACAAGCAGTGTCGGCAATACAATGGGTGCAGTGTTGGCAGGCAATTCAGGAGTTGCTGTCGCGAACGGCGCTTCTGGTGTCGCAGTGACAACCGGTTCAGGCGTGTTGACTGCGGGCAAAATCAGATCATTACCACGTGGTGTATTCGTCACCAAAATTTGAGCGCCATTATCATCTCGCATCCGGCTGAAATGATTCGCCGGGACTTCCCGCGCATTTGAGCGGGGCGAAATGTGTTTAACGCCATCGTCATCGGACTGCACAGCAATTGTCGTTGCCGTTGCCTGATACGCCGAGATACGGCTGTTTGCATCAAGTTGCTCATCAATCCGGCGGACGACAAGCTGCACGACATTGTAACCTGCCCACAAGATGGCAATAACCAACAACAAGGGCACAAAGCGAAAAAATACAAAACCCCAAAAACGCCAAATGATTGAAAATCGCTTTTTGGGCGTCGCCGGTGATTTATCTGTATCATTTGGAGACTGTTGAGACTCGATTGGATTATTTGACATGCGTGATACTTCCTGCATACAAAAACACTTGCTGGATATATTCAAAACCCAGCAAGTGTAGCGTATGTGACTGCAATATGCGACGGTCACTCGAATATCATAGGGATAACGCAGGGTTCGGGGAAGTTTCCAGTTTGATCGACAACAACAAGACGTATCCAATACAAACCCGGATCAAATTGTGCGGTGTTGATCTCGCCAAGCACACCATTCGTAACCGGCACATCGAATTGATCATAAAAATTGAAGACTTCAGCAAAATCAGGTCGAATCTCGAATTTATAATATTGGAAACCATCGATGTTGGCTGTGCCGTTCAACTGCACAATGCCACTCACACGTTGTCCAGCAACTGGATCCGTCAATTGCACACCCGGCGCCGTACATCCCTGCACAAAAAGATCGTTGCTCGGCAAGCTGGTTACTACATTCGGATCGTCAATCACCTGCCGTACTGGAAAATCAGGCTCGCGCGGAACAAAAAGACGCTGACCAGCGAGAATGTTATCGACATTTTGCAAGCAGTTGGCATCACGCAATTCAGCAACTGTGCTGCCGACAGCGCGGGCAATAGAGAATAATGTATTGCCGCGTTGTACAGTGTAAAAAGTCCACCCACTCGGCAGCAAGCAATTTCCATTCGCATCAACCCGCCCAATTTCGACAAATGTTGTTGCCGTCACTATTGGCGTCGGGCGAATGCCAGACGTTTCGGTCGGGCGTGGTGTGCGAGTTGGCGTATCGGTCGGCGTTGGTGTGAAGGTTGATGTCGCCGTCGGGGTCGGTGTGAATGTGGGTGTATCAGTGGCTGTTGGTGTCGGCGTGAAAGTCGCGGTTGGTGTGGGTGTTGATGTGAGCGTATTCGTCGCCGTTGGTGTGAAGGTTGACGTCGCTGTCGGCGTTGATGTGAGCGTATTCGTCGCCGTTGGTGTATTTGTGCGAGTCGGCGAAGGTGTACGGGTCGGTGAAGGCGTCCGGGTTAATGTGGATGTCCGAGTCGGACGCGGAGTTCGGGTTGGCCGCGGTGTTTGTGACGGTCGCGGGGTTCGTGATGGTCGTACCGTGCGCGTCAAAGTTGGCGTCCGGGTTGGTGTCAATGTCGGGACAGCCGTATATGTCGATGTTGCCGTATCTCTAGGCGTATCTGTTGCAGTCGGTGAGCGCGTTGCGGTTTCAGTCGCTTTAGCTTCTGATGTGGTAGTAAATGTCGATGTGGATGCTGCTGTATCAAGGGCGGCGACTTCAGTGAATGTCGCTGTCGCACCATCCATTTCGGTGATCGTAAGCGTAACCGTATCCGATGCAGTCGCAGTTATATTGACGACAACAACGTCATCAGTCGCATCGTTTTCGGCAGTCTGTGTCGATGTGCCGTCATCGCTATCATCTGATAAAGACAGAACGATGCCAAATACCAACGCAAAAGCCAGCACCGCGATTGCAACAATGGCAACGGTTAATTCATTTGCAATGTCACGCCGCATGTATCATTCCTGAGCTTCCAGTGTTGTCCGGAACGGCAAAACAAAACAAAAAACGGTGCCTACATCTTCCTGAGTTTCAAACCACAGTTCACCGCCATGTGCTGTAACCAATGCTTTAGCAATCGCGAGGCCAACGCCCGTATCCCCTAATCCTCGAATAAGCGGATTATTGGCTTTATATTTGCGTCCAAAAATGCGTTCCGCATCTTCAGGGGCAATTCCCCCACCGCCATCTTCAATCGACACAAAGAGGCCGTCAATCGGTTTGCGATCTTTGCCATTCGGTGGCGATGGCCGGTTACGATTGGCAACCACAGTAATTGTACCACCGGGTGGAGAAACGAGATAAGCATTTGTCAACAATTGGCCGATAATTTGTTCAATGGCATCGGCATCTCCGGTAACAGGAGGCACATCATCATCAAGGTTGATGTGTAACGTCAACTCTTTTTCACGAAATTGATGGCTTGTGCTGGTGATGGTGTCTTCAATAATGCCGATGACGTCAACCGAATCGGCACGCAGTTCAAAATTACCCGTATCCAAGGCGGTGACATGAATCAAGTCATTCACCATAGCGGTTAATTCATTGACATTCGCGTTAATACGATTAAGGAATTCGCGTTGCATTTCCATGAGGATGCCCGCGGACTCGCTCAACAGCAAGTCGGTATAACTAACAATCGACATCATCGGGGTACGCAAATCTTCAACCATCGTCATGATTGTTTCGGGATCACTCGATTGATAGCCTTCAGTTACTTGCCCCCGGGATTGCACTTCGATCATATCCAGTTGATTTTCCATAGCAGCGAGATTCGTTTGCGCCTCGTGCAACTGTTCTTCAAGTTGATTGCGCTGCTCAGTCAGTTCTTCAATCATTTTCGTCAGGGCACCAACCCCGTCAACACCAAGTTGCTTGAGTCGGTCACGGTCGCCTTCAACGCGGGCAAGGTATTGGTCACGTTCTGTTTCAAGCGCCTTGTTTTCAGCCAATAATCGATCACGTTCTTTGATAATCTCGCTTCGCTCATTCGAAAGCCGTTCAATTTCTTGCCGCAACCGTCGTTCCGCCTCGTGAGACTCGGTCAATTCGTCTTGATAACCAATCGACTCGGCAAAAAAACGGGCGCGTTGCTGCTTCAATGTTTCAACACGTTTACGCAATTCATTGTGTTCAGCTTGCAACTGACGCAATCGTTTTGTCAACACCTCACGGTCACCAGCAAGATGTTTGAGTTCTAATTGCAGGGCATCAAGTTGTTTGCGCTGGTCTTTGTCATCGCGGTTGGCACCAAGACGCTGGCGTTCGTTCAGAAGGGCGTCACGTTCTTGCCGAACGGTATCGAGTTGCATTTCCAGTTCAGCACGATCTTGATACAGTTGTTCAATAAACCGCGAAACCCCTGCTGGGCCGTCTTCAATCCCAAGTGCAGTTAACTGCGCTTGTATATCATCAATCTGAGCCATTAATTGGCGACGTTCCGCATCAAGTTGTGCCTTCTCATGGCTCATCCGGTCGAGCATATCCTGCACAACTTGCGGAATAGCTTTATTGCCGCGCAATTCGCGCAATTCTGCTTCCATTTGGTTGCGCTGGATTTCGAGTTCGTCTTTCTCGCGACGCAAAACTTCAACCAAGCGGGCAAACATCACTTCATTGTCCGTTGAGGTTGCGCCAGCAAGCATCGTCTCAACTTCCTGTAAGCGTGCTGCCAAACGATCTCGATCCTCACGCAATTGTTTTTGCTCAACAGTCAGCGATACGATACGTTGTGAAACCGACTTACCCTCATCGGTATTTTCAAGCGCCTCAGCAAAGCGTTGTCGTTCTTCATCCAACTCGAGTTTGAGCCGCGTAATCTCACTGGTTAATTGCGTAATCTGTTCACGAGATGCTTCTAACTCGGCGTGTAATTCGGTCGAAGCATCTTCCTCATCGCCCGCTCCCGGCAACCCGCCTTGAATCATAGCTTGAATCGCACGTTCTTCGGCCTGTACACGCGCTTCATGGGCAGCTTTACTCAACGCCAGCAAACTGCCTGAAATCAAAGCCAATCCCTTGAGCAATTCACGCTCATTTTCGCGCAATTCCCGTTTCGCATACGGCGATGCGACAAGCAAGACAGCAATCAGCTCTTTGTTATGTGTTAAGGGTTGGAAGTAAGCAGGGCCAACCTGATCAATATCGAGTCGTGTATACAAGTCATCTAATTCTTCAACATTACGATCTGGATATAATGGACGTTGCAACTGACGTTCAATCGCATTCACCAACGTCGGTTGATCGTTTAAATTAATTGCTAACCCGCTAATTCTTCGCTCACGCACACGGTCGTAAGCGGCCATAATGTCGGCATAATTGGCATCTTTAAGCGTCAATAACGCCCCGACATCTGCCTTGAGGACTTCCATAGATGCCGTGATAATGCGTTGTGGAATATTCGCAGGCGCTGCATCTTCGAGAATAAGCCCAAGCGCCCGCATAAATTGAGCAGACTCGCGTTGACGGCCCACTTCATCCATATCGGGTATGTCAGATGATTTTGTGTGTGGAGCAGGGGGTGCTTGCTGCGGCGCATCAGCTAACGGCGAGACCACTTGTTGGAGGGGCTGCGGGCCAGTTTGTAATGCGCGCTGAATACCCGATTGCGTGAGCACTTCAATTTCGAGATTGCCAATGACCATACGATAGACAACTGCGGGCAAAATCGGCAGCGCAACCAAAAAAGCCAATCGAGATAACCCGGCATAATCACCAACGAGATCGCCCTGTCCAATCTGTATCAGGGTACCCAAGTGCCCCGCAAACAAAACCACAAAGAACAATAATTTGAGTGGGGCATCAACAACGACACGAAAATATGCAATCATCAAGGTCATCCCAGCCAATGACATGACAACTGGCAAAAACGCCCACGTCACGCCGAGTGAACTGACATTAAACTCCTCCGTTGAAGCGCGGTCGAGCCATAATGAGCCAGTAATAACATAACCAACCGTGACAATTGCGAGCAGCAGCAGCAAAATTAAATTGGGAACACGCCCCCAGCGATGGTCATCTGCTGTCAGAAATCCCCATGTTGTAATCAAAATCGTGAAGACAACCACTGCGCGTTCAAGTGGCGGCAAAATCACACGCGCCTCTTCATTAAAAAGCAACGTGAACAGGGCGCCTATCATCAACAATGCCCATCCAACAACCACACCACCTGCCGTAATAGTATAACGTTTTGCGGCGCGGTCTTCAGGTTGACGCAAGCGTTGCCCAAGCGCCATTAGCAATGTCGCTTGACTGATCGCAATCACAGAGAGGAAATATAAAAAATTACCCGGTGATTCTACGAACAGATCAATAAATTCATTGATCGACCCAGACAAAATGACAACTCCACACAAATATGAATGTGACACTTATAGAGAGTATATCATATCGAAACAAATGTGCTGGTTCTTGTAGTGTTAAATCCACATTAGAGTCATGTTGGGTTGTATTGACGCAACGATTGTGCCCTACTAAACTACAAGGTCGAGTTGGTACGTACCGCACAGCCTGTACGAAAGGAATGACAACGCACGAGAAATATCGTCTGCAATTATTGGCAGATATACTGAAAAAAGTCCCTTGGCTCGTTACCATTGCCCGTTTCTTTTGGCGACTACGACAACCCCGCTTCACCGTCGGCGTGGTAGGTGTCGTTTTCAATGCACATGACGAGGTTCTGCTGGTTGAGCATGTTTTTCATCCGCAAAAACCATGGGGACTGCCGGGTGGATGGGTTGACAAAAATGAGCCACCCGCTACCGCAGTGATCAGAGAATTTGCTGAAGAATTAGGCATTGTAATTACAATTCAGCAATTATTGCTCGTCGATTTGGCGCATCGTCATCATCTCGATGTAGCCTATTTGTGTCGGCAAGAAACCGGCATCAAGACATTGAGCAATGAATTGCTCAATCATGGTTGGTTCGACACCGGCTCCCTGCCGAAATTACAACGATTTCATCGTAAAGCAATCGCACATGGGTTAGAAGCGCAGCAAAAAATGTCAGAGGTTGTATAGATAAGTCATGACAACAAATACAACATTAGCATCCCGAAGACGTAGAAGACGTAGCAATTTTCCATTCTTGCCCGTAATTTCAATTATTTTTATTTTAATCGCCGGGGGTATATTTCTTTCCAATCTCATACGCTTCAGCCAGCAGCAATCAAGCCTGCCCGCAGATTTGACGGTCGGGGGCGTACCGGTTGGCGGGCTAACACCGCGCGAGGCCGTCGCCCGATGGGAGCAAGCATTCGCTGAACCGATTACCTTGTATTACGGCAACGCCCCGATCTTATTAGACCCAGCTTCAGTTGGTTTTCGCATCAGCAGTGATTCCATGTTGGCTACTGCACGTTCTGCTGGGAATTCCGAAAATAGTTTCTGGGTGCGTTTTTTCAATCAATTGACAAATCGAGAGTCACGGCAAGCCTTTGACATCCCACTCAATGCCGAATACCAAAGTTCATTGGTCGAACAATTTCTAATCGACATCAGTCGTCGATATGATCGTCCATCGGGCACAGCAACATTCGACGTGCAAACCTTAACAATCCGGCAGGGCGATTCAGGATTCATGTTAGACATCGAAAACGCGATGCGCAAGATTGATGCCGCCCTGCGTGACCCGATTAATCGCACAGTTATCTTGCCAATTCAAGATTCTGAAGGGCGTAACACAAATATCAAAACGCTTGAGGAATTGATTATCGCATATCTTGATTCAGAAGGCTTCATCTTTGACGGGCAGACGACCGTTGCTTCAGTTTATATCCAAGACCTGTCAACCGGCGAAGAAGTCAACATTCTTGGCGATGTGGCATTTTCGGCAGCCAGCACAATGAAATTGCCAATTTTGATTGATTATTATCGTCATCTCCCCTTTGCGCCAACCCCCGAAGAAGCATGGTTGATGGCCAATTCATTATTATGCAGCAACAACTCCTCATCCAATCTACTCATGCAAATCATTGGCAATCAAGATATATTCGCAGGTATCGCGAGTGTCACCAATACAGCACAATTTCTCGGCGCGAAGAATACTTTCATCACTGCCCCATTTGATCTCGGCATTGAAGGCCAACAATTGGGGTCGATTCCTGCGCCACAAACCTCGCCAAATCCCAACTTTAATACCGCGCCCGATCCGTTCAATCAGACCACAACCGAAGACCTCGGCACGTTATTCAGCCTGATATATGATTGCGCGAATTTTGGTTCGGGCTTGATGGCAGCATTGCCAGACGGCGAGTTCACACAAATCGAATGCCAACAAATGCTCGAATTGACAAGCGCCAATGACTTGCTACGCCTCCTACAAGCAGGCATTCCGCCGGGAACACGTATTTCGCATAAAAATGGATGGATTGCCGATACACATGGTGACGCAGGCATCGTTTATCCACCGAATGGGCGTGATTACGTCATCGCCGTTTTCTTGTGGGAAGACGCGACCTTTCTCGACTTTAACCGTATTTGGCCGTTAATTGAGGGCATCTCGCGGGCGGCGTGGAATTACTTCAGTCCAGAAGCACCTTTATTAACACCCCGCACAGACATTCCTGAAACCGCGCAGGACTGTGAAGGAAACTACTTGCCACCGGGACCAGAATTTGTTGACCTGAACAACATTAATGGATGGCGACAATCATAACATCCTTCATGGTTCGATCTTTTTTGCCGCCATCTCGACCGAATTATAGATTGTGAACATCAAGTCAAAACCAACCACTTGAATAATGTCTCGCACTTCGGGCGTCAATCGTGCGAGGACGATGTCACCTTTCATCGCACGGGCACGCTGCCACACACTGACAAGCATCTTCAAACCGGTGCTCGAAAGATCATCGACAAGAGTCATGTCGACGATCAAATATTTGTGCCCGGCATTCAATTCCTTGAGCAGCAATTGTTCTAACTGGCGGCTAACGGCTTCGTTCAATGCCGCCTGTGGGACAAAAACGATTTGACCGCCTTTCAGCGTCTTCACAACAATCGACGACGCGGGGTCTTGTTGTGGGGCATTCGGCATCTTAGCAGTACGAAGATACTTAACCATTGTTAGATGATTGCAATCATGCTCATATTTATATTGCACATCATCCATTAAATTCTTGACGAAGTAAATTCCCCAACCGCCGACATGACGATTTTCAAGAGGGGCTTGAGGGTCAGGGTTTTCTATTTCAAGCGGATTGAATGGCTCACTATCATCAGTAATTGTGATGGTGAACATATCATCAGCAATCTTGCATATCACATCAATTGACCGGTTATCGCCTTGCATGGCATAACCGTGCTCAATTATATTGGTACAAATTTCTTCGGTCGCAAGCTGACAATGATAAATCCCACGATCATCAAGTCCTGCGCGACGTGCCGCAGTCGTTACAAATTTTTTGATGTCGGGCAAAGATTCCAAGACTCCCGCGACAGTTATCCGTAATTCATTATCGCCCACAGGCAATCCTTCCCAAATGAATTGTGCATTCTCGCATCAGTTTGTATAACTGTTTGTCGCAGCAACTTGCGTCGAGAAAATTTGAAAGATCGTGTCCATCCCGGACATTTCTATGATTTCCTGCACACGCTCTGTTGGTTGAACAAGGCGAACATCACCTGAAACACGCTGAACCTTTTGCAACGCGCTGACAAGCACACGAAGACCAGCACTACTCATGTAATTCACAGCAGAAAGATCGACAACAATTTGTGTCGTACCTTTGTCAATCACACCGGTCAATGATGCGTCAAATTCACTCGCGGTATTGCTGTCTACTCGTCCCACAACTGTAATCACAGCAACTTGCCCTTGCTGAGCTACATTCACTTCAATCATCAATCAAACTCCATCAACAAGGTCATATTATTCAATTATGCTTGCACAAATCGCCATTATGCAACACAGAGAATTCACACCCGTGCAATGAACATTTATAATCAAGACATATTGGCGAAATGTTGACAAAGCGAATCATATCTACAGATGAACACAAGCACCATAATTTTACTCACAATCACCATCACACTGCTGCTATTTTTTATCCAACGCGCGGAAGCAAGACGCCGGGTTGTTGTCGCCTTATTTGTGTTGATTGCACTTGAATTGACACGACGATATGCCAATTACAACAATGTGCAATCCGAGGCCCTTCTCGCATTCGTTCTGAGTGTAGTGTTTAATTTTCTCTTTTGGGCGCTTATCGGGCGCTACAACCCGCCCGGCAGCAGCGATGATATCAAAGTCCTTGGACTAGACGACTGAGCCAAATGAAATGGGCACAGTATAATCACCGTGCCCAATATTTAGCATAATCCAATTGTACCACATTCAACTGATGACATTGATCGGTATGACATCGGCAGACTGCAACATGACAACGCTTGCGCGTGCAGCAACTGCTTGCGCCAGTGCATGAAAAGCTTGCCCTGCCGGATTGTCCGGCTGCGTGACCGAAATCGGACGACCATAATCACCGCCGATACGCACCTCAGCGTCAAGCGGAATACGCCCCAAAAATGGAACGCCACGCTCTTCAGCAAGTCTTTCGCCGCCCCCCTCGCCGAAGAAATCACCAGCCATATTTTCGACAATGCCGAGTATGGGAACATTCAGCTTCTCGAACATGGCAATGCTTCGAATCGCATCCGACAGCGCAACTTCTTGCGGTTGTGTCACGATAATCACGCCCGTTAATGGGAACGATTGTGCCAGCGACAAGGGAGCATCTCCCGTACCGGGCGGCAAATCCACAATCATATAATCAAGCTTGCCCCAATGCACATCCGTGAAGAATTGGCGTATCGCGCTGTGCAGCATCGGCCCGCGCAAAATCATTGGTTTGTCCGGCGTCGTCAAGAAACCCGTGCTCATTAACTTAACGCCATAAGCATCAAGCGGCACCATTTTATCGTCCTCCACTTTCGGACGGCCATGTCCCAACCCTGCCATCATTGGAATATTGGGGTTGAGGATGTCAGCATCGATCAAACCGACACTAGCACCCGCTTCGGCCAATGAAACCGCCAGATTCATCGAAACAGTGCTCTTGCCGACGCCTCCCTTGCCACTCGCCACCGCAATCAAGCTGTTCATCGGCACATCAAGGCGACCATGAATGCGACGGTCGGTCGGCACCTTCGCATCCCACTTGATGTCAATCTTCTCGATGCCGTCCACCTTGCCAATCAATGCTTGCTCACAACGTTGTAGAAAGACGTCTTTCAATGGGCAAGCCGGTGTTGTCAACACAAGTGTGAATTTTGCTGTGTTGTCTTCCACCGTCAAATCTCGCACCATATTCAACGATACAATGTCGTTATGTAATTCAGGTTCAATGACGGTGCTCAACGCCGCCATCACCTGTTCGCGAATATCACTCATCGATTACCTCGTATAATTGTCTGCAGATCTTCAGCCCAATGATTATAATCGCCACCATAAAAAATGTCAGTGACCTTTGTCGCTTTGTGAAAACAAAAACCCGACAGCCATCAGTGACGACTACCGGGCAGCAGATAACGTATCAACCAAAACGATTCACTTATTCTTCTTGCGTGCTTCTTTACGTGCCAGCATTTCAGCACGTTTTTTCATCAAACGCGCCTTCTTTGGATCAATATTCGGATCATCTTCGGGCACAGGTGCTTCTGCAACCGGAGCAGGTGCAGCAGGTGCAGCATCAGCGGCGGGCTTCACCTCAGCTTTGGGTGCGGCCTTCGGCTTCGACTTCGCTGCGGCTTTGCCACCCGCCTTTTCTGCTTTCTTACGCGCTTTAATCACATCTGTGTGTTCCCAACCGCCGCGTGCTTCCATTTCTTCCACTGCGGTTGTCGGCGCGATGGTACGCCAATAACGGAATTCTTTCGACAATTTTTGTTTATCGAAAATGTGATTCGTTGTCCGGTCATAACTCGCCAACTCATAATCATGATCCATCTTAATGGCATCAAACGGACAGAACTCAGCACAATAACCGCAGTTCATACAAATGTCGATGTCGATGAAAAACGCCTCCGGCTCCGGCTTCGGACGACCCGTTTCGGGATTGGTGCCGCGCACAATCCAGATACACTGCGGCGGGCAAACCTTCGCGCAAATACCACAACTCGTACACCAATCGTGTCCCGGGCGCTCCTCATGATCGTAATCTTCGACAATGAGGAACGGCACAAACCGGAATCGCTCTGGCACAGCGAGCTTTTCGTCCGGGTATTCGACGGTGTACATACCCCGTGCCTTCAACCCCTGTCGCGTCTCGAATTTTGTACCCGAACCGGGGCGGTCGCTATACATGTTCAGCAGATAACCAATATCGGCTGCATAGGTGTTGACAAAGTGCTTGAAAGTCACACCCATGCCCTTCAGGATACCCAACCCGTATCCAAAGCCCCCTTCTGCCATAAAATTACTCCTTAACAGCTTAGTCAATCAAGGACGAAACGCCTCTCGTCCTTGATAATTCCAATGATAAACTAACGATCTGTCTCACCCAAAACAATATCAATGCTGCCGAGAATTGCGACGACATCAGCAACTTTGTGCCCCTTGCACATTTGACCCAACACCGTCAAATTGATGAAACTCGGTGCGCGGACATGATAACGCCATGGATTCTGTGGCCCTTTTTCATCACCTTCCGAGACGACATAATATCCTAATTCGCCTTTCGGATTCTCGACACGGCCATAAGCCTCACCGACCGGTACGCGCGGCGTATGCTGTTTATTGCCAGCAAAAATCGGCTCACCCATTGTGCGTTCAAGGCGCGGCAAAATTTGCTGCAAAATGCGGGCGCTCTCACGCATTTCGTCGATGCGGAGCAAATAACGGTCGTAAATATCACCGTTATAACGGACTGCGACATCAAAATCGAGTTCGTCATAAATACTGTACGGGTCTGCCCGGCGCACATCATACGGGACGCCGCTTGCCCGCAGCAATGGGCCGGCTGCGCTGTAGGCGACAGCCATCTCAGGCGGCAAATAGCCAACACCCTGCGTCCGCGCTTTGATGATTTCATTCTCAGTCAAATATTGATCGAGTTCCTCAATTGAGCGGGGAATACGTTCATTGATGAGTTCGTCGAGATATTGCATCGTATTGAAGTCGCGTACCTGATCGTTCATCAGATTGGCGACACTGTGAATACGTTCGGGAATGTCCTTAAAGACTCCACCAAAGCGCATGTAGTTGCACATCATGCGGCTACCGGCAGTTGCTTCAAAGAAGTCAAGTATCTTCTCACGTTCGGCAATTAAATAGAGCGCCGGGGTGAAGAATGCACCGAGATCATTGAGCAAGAAACCAATCGCCCAATAGTGGTTGACGATACGAGTCAACTCGACCATCAATACTCGAATAACTTCTGCACGATACGTCGGCGGTTGATAACGGGCACCACGACTGAGCAACTGCTCTACCGCCAGCGCATACCCGTGATTATTGCTCATGCTGCAAATATAATCGAGGCGGTCGGTGAACGGCATATTATGCAGGAAGGTGTTGCGTTCACCAATTTTTTCGTGGTTGCGGTGCAGATACCCCATGACAGGTTCAAGCGTCTCGACCGTTTCGCCATTGAGCGTCACAATCATGCGGAAGACGCCGTGTGTGCTCGGATGATGGGGGCCAAGATTGACAACAAGACGGTCGGTCTTCAATTCAGAACCTTCATCGAGTTCTTGAATATCGACGCCAAGACCAAGCCCCGAATAGAGCGCATCTTCTGATTCGTCATTCAAGCGAGAAAGGTCAATATCAGCAGGGTATGAGACGTTCTTACCAAAAACATTCAATTCTTCGGTGCGCAGCACATCACCACCCGGCCAACGACTGTCATAAGGTTTGGTGTCTTGCTCATAATAAGCCTCGTGCCAGTCTTTACGCATCGGATGGCCATGAAAACCTTCCCACATCAAAATACGTTTGAGATTCGGATGCCCGTCAAAACGGATTCCGAACAAATCCCACGCTTCGCGCTCTTGAAAATCAACACCCGGCCACACATCAATCAGCGACGGCAATTCTGCATTTTCACGTGGGGTCTGCGCTTTGAAGTTCAACGCCGAGCCGCCGGTCGTGCGATAGGCATGATAGACCATCTCTAAATGATCGCTAATGCCAAGATAATCGACAGCCGTCGCGCTTGACAGATAATCGTAACCGAGTTCATCGCGGATAACCTGTGCCACTTCAAGCAAGTGGTCGCGGTCAATCACGACACCTTCAAATCCTTCGCGTTCGTCAGCTTTGACGACATCAGGAAATTTCTCAGTCAGGTATCGAACGGTCGCTTCTGAATCGGTGAGGTGTTCAACTTGCTCCTGAGGAGCGTCAGCAGTTTGGTCAACCATAAAATGACAATCCTTTTAGCCTTGAGCTTTCTTGGCCGCTTCGCGAGCACGTTTACGCGCCAACATTTCTTCACGCTTTTTCATCAAGCGTGCCTTCTTCGGATCAATATCGCCATCAGCCGCAACAGCCTCGCCATCTGCACTGTCCGCAGTCTTAGCAACAGCGGCCTGTTTCGCAGGGGCAGCCGCTTCTTGACGTTTTGGCGCTTCACGCTTGCCAATCGGCTGTCCCTCAACGGCAGCCTCAGCAGCACGTCGAATCAGCTCCATTTGGCGCGGGTCGATGATATCCGGGCCGAGTACAGGCACCGGCACCGCTTCCGACGGGCCAACACCATACCACGGCACATCATCAAAATTGGCCAATGATTGCCCGTCAATTTTCTTTTGCAACGCAATCAAGCCGAATAGCAATGCTTGCGGGGTTGGTGGGCAGCCAGGCACGTACACATCGACGGGCACATATTTATCGATGCCTGAGACGACATTGTACCCTTCTTTGAACGGGCCGCCCCCGCTTGCACACGCCCCCATCGCCAGAACATATTTCGGTTCCGGCATTTGATTATAGAGACGCACAATCGGCACGACCATCTTTTTCGTCACAGTGCCCGATACAATCATCAGGTCGGACTGACGGGGACTGCCGCGCAGCACTTCCATACCAAAGCGTGACAAGTCGTAACGGGAAGCCGCCGTCGCGATCATTTCAATCGCACAGCACGCCAACCCAAAGAGCAACGGCCACATCGACGACCGTCGACTCCAATTATAAATTTTACTCAAACTTGTAATCGCGACATTGCTTTGCAAATCGTTCGGCACAGGGAACTCTGTGTTGTGCAATTCGCGTAGGTTCAACTCACTCATCGATGGGGTTGACCTCCTCATACCACTCCCGGAGGATACCTGTCAGGATTTCGTCATTCACGAGTTCGACATCATCTCCAAAGTTCGGGAGCGCAATAATCATTTGATACAATTGTTCCAAACCAACACCATCCACATCTATCGTCGGGTAGGCAACTTGCAAGGCCATCACAATCTCATAAGTTGCGTCCCAATAAAGTGGAAATTGTGGTTGTTCATCCATGTTGATCTAGCTTACCGCATCTCGGCCAGATTTTCGACCACAAAAGTCTCACAAAGATTTATTTTATTGTTCACCAAGCACTTTATCGGTATCAATTTGTGCGCGCTGCAATTGCCCACTGTAATCGACATACACCGATTTCCATTCCGTGAACGAGTCGAGCGCCGCCTGTCCTGCTTCACGCATGCCGTTACCCGTCCCGCGTGTGCCACCAAACGGAAATTGAATCTCAGCGCCAGTCGTACCATGATTGATATAGACGATGCCAGTTGTCAAATCGCGGATCGCTTTGAAAGCGGCGTTGACATTCTCAGTAAAGATACTGCTTGAAAGACCATAAGCGACATTGTTGTTGACCTCTATCGCTTCTTCGAGACTCTCGACTTCGATAACCGACAGCACCGGGCCAAAAATTTCTTCTTGTGCCACCCGCATATCCGCTGAGACACCATCCAGCAACGTCGGTTGGAAGAAAAAGCCAGCACCAACATCCGTCGCTCGCTGACCACCGCATAATACAGTCACGCCTTCATCTTTGCCAACCTGCATGTAATGCTCAACTTTGTCAAGCGCTTTTTGATTAACGAGCGGCCCGACATCAACCGTTTCATCAAGACCATCACCGAGACGCAAAGATTTCGCCTTTTCAACAAGACGTTCCAACAATTTGGGCTTGATGCCGCTTTGTACAATCAAACGACTCGTCGCTGTACAACGTTGTCCGGTTGTACCATACGCACTCCACGTAATCGCATCGACTGCAAGGTCGAGATTGGCGTCGTCAAGAACAATGATGGCGTTCTTGCCACCCATTTCCAGTGTGACTTTCTTGCCGAGACTTGCGGCCTTAGTATACACTTTGATGCCGGTCTCGGTCGAACCCGTGAATGAAATGATGCGCACGCCGGGATGTTCCACAAGTGCTGCGCCCGTATCGCCCGCACCAGTGACAAGATTAATAACACCTTTGGGCAGCCCGGCGTCAATAAATACTTTGACGAACATCGCCGCCGACGCTGGGACATCTTCGCCTGGTTTCCACACAATCGTATTGCCTGCAATCAAAGCCGGGAGGATCTTCCAACTCGGCACAGCAACCGGGAAATTCCACGGCGTGATGACACCGACGACACCAACCGAATCGCGGATCGCCATGCCAAATTTGTTCGGCATTTCGACCGGGGCGGTATAACCCATCAAGCGACGCCCCTCGCCGCCCATGTAATAGGCCATATCGATGGCTTCTTGCACATCGCCGCGAGTTTCCGCGATGATTTTGCCCATCTCTTGCGTCATCAAACGGGCGAGGTCATCTTTGCGATCTGTCAATATCTGCGCGACACGAAACAGAATTTCACCGCGTCGTGGGGCGGGTGTCAGTCGCCATTGCTGATAAGCGGCTTTCGCTGCTTTGACCGCAGCATCAACGTCATCGGATGTACTTTTCGGTGCAGTGGCAAGCACTTCCCCATTCGCCGGGTTATAACTCTCAAACGTCTCGCCCGACGCCGAGTCCACCCACTCACCTGCGATATAATTCTTAATCAACTCTGCCATAAAAATTGGTTACCCCGAAAGAAAATATCGTTATTGTGTCAACCGAAGTATAACCTGTTTGTCTCGCATTTCACAAGTCCGCACAAACCAAAAACCTCTCAGTTGACGGATAAAATTCGCGCTCCATCTGAAGCGACTTGCGTCGCCCGCCCGACACTTGTAATACCGGCATCACGATACATAGCGACAACAGCATCGGCAACCTGCTGCGCGGCATCTCCCGAACCACATACAGCACACAACGTCGGCCCCGCCCCACTGATGACGAGACCATGCGCACCATTATGCTTCGCAATCAGACGGGCTTCTGTAAGCATCGGCATGAGATGGGCGCGTGCCGGTTCGACAACAACGTCCTGCTCCATCGTTTGCGCCACAGCAGCCACATCGCCACGATACAATGCGTCAACGAGTTTCGCGACGGCACCCGTCTGCGCAATCATGTCATGCAATGACACCTGTTTGGGCAGCACTGCACGTGCCTCGGCGGTCGGCACTTCGACAGCCGGCGTGATCAACGCGAGATGCAAATCATCCGGTACGGGTAAACGATAAATTTGCCCGGCAGTTTCGCCTGTGATGAGGGTGATCCCCCCGAACAGACTCGGCCCGACATTATCCGCATGACGGCCGCTGACAGCTTCTTCGCCATCAAGACAAGCCGGTAACAATTCTTCACGCGACAATGGCTCATCATACAACGCATTGACCGCAACCGCTGCCGCAACCGCACTCGCTGCACTGCTGCCGAGTCCACTTGCAAGGGGCAATCCTTTGTTCAAAGTGATTTCAACACCACCCGACACACCAATCATTCGTAGAACACTATTCGCAGCGATACAGGCGGTATTTTTCGCCGGGTCATCTGGCAAACGGTCATTGTCCCCCACAATAGAGACGATTGTCGCGCCTGCTTTGTGACATCGCTCAACGCGGACAATGTCGCCCGGTTCGGCGACAGCCAAACCAAGAATATCAAACCCCACGCCGAGATTAGCTACAGTCGCGGGAGCGTATGCTTCTGCACTGGAATTTGCCATCAAAGCTGTTATCCTTTGCGTAATCAGTCGCGAGAAATGAGTCACAACGAAAAGGCATCTCAATGTCAGCAAGCATCTTACAATGTATGGATTGTGGGCAACAATACCCGATTGACACGGTTATCTATACCTGTTCACATTGTGGCGGCTTGCTTGATGTCTGCCATGATTTCGACAGCCTGAAGGATTCAATCACACACGACACATTTGACGCGCGACTCGGCTCATTGAATGCGCCATACAATAGCGGTGTGTGGCGCTACAAAGAATTGATTTACCCGCATGTCGATGAGACGCATATCGTCAGCCGACCGGAAGGCAATACAAATTTGTATCATGTGCCGCGACTCGCTCAATGGGCAGGGATTGAGACATTATTCCTCAAACACGAGGGGGAAAACCCAACCGGGTCATTCAAAGACCGGGGCATGACAGGCGGTGTTACACAGGCGCGAGTGCTCGGCATGCAACGCATCGCCTGCGCATCAACCGGCAACACCTCAGCGTCGCTGGCATCGTATGCCGCGCACGGTGGATTAGAAAGCATCGTCTTTTTTCAAAATAAGCAAATCGCATTCGGCAAACTTGCGCAAGCCATCGCTTATGGTGCGACATGCGTCCAAATCAACGCCGACTTCGACCGCAATCTCGAACTTGTGCGTGAAGTCGCAGATAAGTTGGGTATTTATGTACTCAACTCAATCAACCCATTTCGCCTTGAGGGGCAAAAGTCAATTATTTTCGAGATTCTGCAACAACTTCGCTGGCAAACGCCCGATTGGATTGTGTGTCCCGGCGGTAATCTTGGCAACAGTTCGGCTTTTGGCAAAGCATTACAAGAAGCCTACACACTCGGACTCATCGACCGTATGCCACACCTCGCCATCATTCAAGCCGAAGGTGCCAATCCACTCTATCAAAGTTTCAGGCATGACTTCGATGAGTATGCGCCGATGCACGCCGAGACCATCGCCACAGCCATCAAAATTGGCAATCCCGTCAATTATCCAAAGGCCGTTCGTACCATCAAATGGACAGACGGTGTTGTTGAACAGGTCAGCGACCAAGAAATCATGGACGCGAAAGCCTTGATTGACGCTCAAGGTATCGGCTGTGAACCGGCGTCGGCCTGTTCACTCGCGGGAACACGTAAATTGTGTGAGCAGGGAATCATTCAAGCAAACGACACTGTCGTTGGCATTCTAACGGGTCATGTACTCAAAGACCCCGATGCAACCATCAATTATCACAGCAACAGTTTGCCAGACATTACAGCAACCTACCCGAATAAATTACATCAGGCTGAACCGTCCGTCGAAGAAATCTCACGCATTTTGTTGAACGCAACAGAAATAGCCCGATAAAACACCGCAGCATTAAATTTGCTCAAGCGCCTGTGCAATATCAGCGATGAGGTCGTCCGTATCTTCGATGCCAATTGCAAAACGCACGAGATTATCTTTGATGCCGAGTTCAAGACGCTCTTCAGGAGTCTTTTCGTAAAAGCTCATCAACGCCGGTTGTTCGATGAGACTCTCGACACCGCCGAGACTCGGCGCGATATATGGAATCCTCAGCGCATCAATGAATTGACTCGTTCGTTCCAAACTGCCCCGCACTTCAAAACTCACAACACCACCGAAACCTGACATTTGTTCAATGGCGACATTGTGGTCAGGATGCGATTCAAGACCCGGATACCATACGCGCTCAATCTTCGGGTGTGTTTCGAGATATTGCGCGATAGCAAGAGCGCTCTGATTTTGTTGCGCGACTCGGATGCCGAGCGTCTTGATGCCGCGCTCCAGTAAAAAAGCATTCTGTGGGTCAGCGATGCCGCCGAGTACACCGCGTGCTTGCCGCAACGCTTGAATACGGTCGCCTCGCCCGATGACAACACCGGCCAACAAATCATTATGACCAGAGAGATATTTCGTCGCGCTGTGGATGACGAAATCAATGCCCCACTCAAGCGGACGCTGATTAATCGGTGTCGCGAATGTGCTGTCGATGAGCGTTCGTACACGATTACGTTTGGCAATATCGACGAGTCGTTCGAGATCGGCGACGCGAAGATAAGGATTAGTCGGGCTTTCCGAAATGATGAAGCGCGTCTTCTTGCGAATAATCGCAGCTTCAAGCGCATCGTAATCCCCCATTGGCACAATTGTCGATTCAATACCGAGTCGCTTGAGGAAGGTCAGCGAAAATTGTCGTGTGCGACGATAACAATCATCTGTCATGACAACATGCGCACCGGTCGGCAAAATCGACAACAGTAGCGACGTCACCGCGGACATGCCCGACGCATAAATCAGCGCATCGTCTCCGCCCTCAAGTGCGGCGAGCTTTTTCTCGACAGCTGCGACAGTCGGGTTGCCATAACGTCCGTACTCCTCACGGTCGCTACCATTGCCCCATGTCTTGCTGTCCATGAATGCGATGAGTTCTGCCGTATTCACGAAGGTGTACGTCGCCGATTGAATCACCGGCGTCGTCAATGAATTGAATGCCTTGCGTCGTCGTGTACCGGCATGAACAGCTCGCGTGCTGTCACCGGATGCAAGCATGGTGTCGTTGTTATCAGCATACACATCTTCAATATTCGGCAACGTCATCGTATTTATCCTCAATCTATGCCCCATAGGGTAGAAAAGAAAAACCCGCACACAATCTCAATCGTGTCCGGGCAAAATTTGCAATCAAAAAGACTTCGGCCTGAAGTCTTCGAGTTTGTATGTTAGCGATGTACTAAAATACAATCTCATCTGCCAGAAAAAGTTCTGCCGGACTTGGCACCGTCCCGATACGTCGGGGGTTGCCGCGGTTTCGCAGGGCCGTTCCCTCCACCGCTCTCGATAAGATGATTATGTGATTGGTAAACTCGCTGAGCCGCATTGTAGCACAGTAATTTAAATCAGGCAAGGAATCGAAAACCTTTATTTTTGGCCACATTCGGATTTAAGGGCAGGACATCGTAGCCGTGCCGTTGATTGAAACCAACTGCCAAAAACCATTCGCCCTGATTCCTGAATATACTCTAATTTCACAGTGCTTGACATTTGAATCAAGTCTTGTTACCCTTGTGAAAAGTTGAACATATACCCATATTTTTATAGATTTTTGTAGATTTTCCCCACAAAATCACCTAATTTAATTCACGGGCAGGAAACTCATGGGCAAACCATCTTTCTTACAAACACAAACCTCACCACAGGAACGCAACGGACGGCTGACAAAGCGACAGTATGTGCGTTTTGCTTTTTACAAGATTGACCCGATGTGGCGACGGTTGCCAAGTGAGAAACAAGCTGAGCAAAAACGCGAACTGCTCGCCACAATCGAGAATTTCAATCGGCGGATGTTGCTGCGGCCGTACAGTCTAATGGGCACACGCGCCGACACTGAACTCTTGTTGTGGCAAATTGCCGAGAGTATCGAACCGTTTCAAGAACTCGCGACAGCGATTATGTGTACTACGATGGGTGGTTATCTCGAACTGACGCGCTCGTACCTGTCGCAAACGAAACGCTCAATCTACGAAATCCGCGACGGCCTCGGCAATGACCACGAGCAACTGATTGTCCAACCAACCGAAGCAAAATATCTGTTCATCTACCCCTTCGTCAAAACACGCCCGTGGTATCGTATGTCACTCGCTGCACGTCAAGGCATGATGGACGAACACATACAGATTGGGCGCAAATATCCGTCTGTGAAGCTCAACACAACATATTCATTCGGCATTGACGACCAAGAATTTGTCGTCGCCTTTGAGACTGACGAACCGGCGGACTTCCTTGACCTCGTGCAAGAATTGCGCGAAACCGAAGCAAGCCTGTATACATTGCAAGATACACCGCTCTATACATGTATCAATATGAGCTTGGCCGAGGCGCTCGATGCGCTCGGCGGGCCAAAAATCGCCGAACCGCGCAAAACCGAGACAATCAAAGAGGTGTGGATTGATGTCTGTCCGGTCGATGAATTCCAACCCGGCGAGACAAAAGTTTTATATCTCGACGGACAGCAGGTAGCGCTCTTCAATGTCGATGGCAATCTCTACGCACTCAGCAATCGTTGCTCACATGCACGCGGGCCGCTCGCTGAAGGTGAAATTGAGGTCTCCGACGATGGTTGCACAGTGACTTGTCCATGGCATTATGCAAAATTTGATCTGAGCAGCGGACAAGTGGTCGATGGTGTGGCGAGCGCGCCTGTACCAAGTTACATAGTGGAAGTACGAGATGACGTTATTTATGTGGGTCGAGTCCCAGTGGCGGAATAACATCTGTGATTGATTTGAATAATGGGCGTTCATCCGCCGTGTTGTTGCTTGGCAATGGCAGTCCAGACACACTCGACAATGTGCCAGCCTATATAAGCCAGATGATGAATGGTCGCCTGCCGGACCCGCGCGTCGTTGACGATATGACAGATCGTTTTCGTCAAATCGGCGGGCAGTCTCCCTTGTTGGACATCATGCAGAGTCTTGCGGCGCAATTAGAAGAAGCCGTTGAGTTGCCGGT
>RFIA01000253.1 GCA_003695675.1 Chloroflexota bacterium | reverse complement strand
TGTGCGCCAGAAATATGTCCGTAAGTGTAGACGATACTGGCAAGTATGATACCATGTGCAAGCGCAGCAACAGCGACACCCTGATTGGATGCCACCGCACCCGCGCCGACCAGCACGAGAATAAATGTGCCAATAAGTTCGGCGAGACTCGCCCGCGTTAATTCATTCATGAAACAACTCCTTTTCAAAAATTTGAGTAGCTAAGTCGAGGCAGATTATAATCTATTCTGTTGTCTCTAGCACTGTACTTTCGGGTAGAGTATCCAATGGATCACACGAATCTACCACTTTACATCAAGCATTTCGTTTGTTATAACAGAGTCGTATCCTGCTATGTGCGTGATGGTGCAAAACCGTTTTGAGCCAACACCCACAAATTGGGAATGTTTGTGTGATATTAATGTGATAGGCCTGAGCCAAGACAGCAATATCAGTCGCATTCCCACCCTGCGAAAGCAGGTTCAAAACATTGTGACACACGACATGGCAGGAGTTTTTGAAGATGCACAGCGCGTTCTGAATGATTGGACGCGCTGTTTCTATTGGGTTAGTCGGAATAATTTGGCCCGAAGACTTCAACCATGAGTGGGCCAAGACGTGATCGGTCGGGGACAAGAACGGCTGCGCCGCTAGGTGTTGTGTAATTGTAAGTATAGCTTGAATTGATGACGCCGGTGCGAATATTTTCGTTGGGGATGTCTTTCAAAAACCAGCCGAGTTGGATAATTTGGTCGAGCGTGAGGCCGGTTGAAATGTTGTCGCTTAAGCTGCTCCACAATCTCGGCGCCTGAATGATGAGTTGTGGCAGCATATCGAAAGTCAATATGCGGTCGCGGATGGCATAGAGTACATCTTGTTGCCGTAGTGCCCGCTCAAAATCGTTTGAATCATGGCGGGTACGAGCATATTTGAGCGCTGTTATGCCGTCGAGATGATGTTGCCCGGCGGTGATGAAGAATGGGTCGTAACCGAAGAACATATCGGGATACAACGGATCGTTAATCGTGCGTGGCACATTGATGTCGATGCCGCCGATGGCATCAACCAATGTGACGAATGTGTTGAAGTCAACGGCAATATAATCGTGTACGCGGATGCCAAGATTGTATTGCACAGTTTGCATTGCGAGTTGTGGGCCGAAACCGGGTTGCTGCAATTCGCCGAGTACCATCGGTGTGTTGACTCGTTGCAATTGTCCATAACCGGGCACATCGACGAACAAATCACGTGGGATACTCAACAGACCGATACTGTTGGTGATGGGGTCAACGCTGACGAGCATCATCGTATCGGTGCGATAAGCGAGGCCGGTTTCACCGGGACGTCGATCAAGACCCATAACGAGAACCGTGAAGCGCGATTGCCCATCCCATGGCTCAAGGACGATGCTGCGGCCATCGACGAGTGTTACCTGCTGACCAGTTTCAAATGATCCATTTGGCGCGTTGAAGTCTTGCCGTGCATCGACCGGAGTCGGCAAGACGGCAACAGCTGTTGGGATGATTTCTTGCTCTGTCTGCGAAACCTTCAACGCGAGAAAGAGCGTCATACTGATGATGATGACGATTCCCAAAAGCGCTGCCGCGATGACCACCCATGCCCAATCCCCACCTCTGCGTCGTGACTGCACACGTCGTCGTCGCATTCGCTCACGCGCTGCCGACTCGCGCATCAAGGATGGCGGCGCGGGCGGGGGCGTAAAAGTTGTTGCGCTTGTGTTATACCGTGTGTGATCGACACTTGTTGCTTGTGTAACCGATGGTATCGTAGGCTGGGTAGGCGGCGGACTCCACACATGCTTGTGTGTCGTGTTGTCTATTCCTAGATGTTGATTGGCGATGGTCGGCTCGTCGTTATTTGCAAACTCGTTGGACATACGCTGTGTTAGGTCTCGTATTTGATGATAAAGCGCAAACGATCATTAGTATCAGTATAGGGCGGGGCGAAAAATGCGTCAATGGCGCTTGATCTGTGATTCGCCTGCGCCGGGTGCGTGGAATATGGCCGTTGATGACGCTGTTTTGCACGCTGTTGGGGCAGGGGAATCTTTACCGACATTACGATTTTACGCTTGGTCTGTGCCGTGTTTATCGCTTGGATATGGCCAACGTGTACGCGATGTGGATTTCGACCGCCTGCAATCTCGCGGTTGGGATATTGTCCGTCGTCCGACCGGTGGACGGGCGATTTTGCATACCGATGAATTGACTTACAGTCTCGCATTACCAAACACCGATGCGATTGTCGCCGATGATGTGGTCACAAGTTATCGCCGGATTAGCGCGGCCTTGATACGTGGCTTAGAATCATTTGGCTTCAAACTACAAGCCGATCAACGCGAACAACAAGACCATCTGATCCTGCCGATTTGTTTTGAAGTCCCATCTCATTATGAGATTACGGTCAATGGACGAAAACTTGTCGGTAGCGCACAAGTGCGGCGACATGGCGCAGTTTTGCAACATGGGACAATACCGTTGACAGGGGATATAACCCGGATTTGCGATGTGGTGACTGTCGATGATGAAACCGAACGTCAACAGAAAAAAGCGCAAATTGCTGCTGTCGCGACTACCTTGCAAAATGCGCTCGGTCAATCGATCTCATGGCATGATGTTGCTGAAGCGTTGGTAGTCGGTTTCGCTGATACATTCGGCGTGCAATTCGATAAAAACGACTCGTTGACAACTTCTGAATATGTTCATGCTAAGCAACTCATGCACGATGTTTATGGTGCTGATACATGGACACGTCGGCGATGAGTTGACGATAACCGCCTATTTGTTCTATGCTAGTCTCAAATGTATTCGTTTTTTACAGGTGAAACAATATGTCAACCAACCGACAACTGCCTTTGTTGCCAGGCCACCCGGCTACTGTTGATGACCTCAACCGTCAAACACCATTGCAAGCGACGGTAGCCTTGTTTCAAGAACATTTACGAAAAGAGGGGAAGTCTGATCATACCATCAAGGCTTTTACTTCTGATCTATTATTGCTGGCAGACTACAGCGATGGTACGACCCCGATTGGGCACTATACCACGACATTGTTAAACGAATTTCTCCATTGGATGGAACATGAACGTGGTGTGCCGTGCAGTCGTAAGACTTATGCCCGACGAGTTACGACTCTCAAGGTGTATTTTAAGTGGCTGCATGAACTCGGTGCCATCACAAGCGACCCAGCTAAGGCTGTGTTGCAACGCTCTGGGCCGGCGCCGCTGCCTGTGATTTTGTCACCGACTGAGGTGCGTCATGCGATAATGGGGGCACGTATGATGACACGCGGCGAAGTGCTCGATACCCGTCCTGAATTGTTGTTTCGTTTGTTGTTGAACACAGGGATCAAGAAAAATGAGACGATGCGACTGACGCCTAGTGACATCGACCGAAGTAATCCCAGTATGCCGATTTTGACGGTGCGTTATAAGGTGCGCAATGTTTTCAAAGAACGCCGTGTGAAGCTCGACCCGGACTGGCTTGGATTATTCGATGCGTATATGGCGCAGTATCGTCCGGATGGTACGATTTTTAATTGTACGGCACGTAATTTAGAATATATTCTGGCGGATATTGGTGAGCAAGCGGGGATACCAGTCAAAATTTCGTTCGAGATGTTACGATGGACGAGCGCTGTTCTTGATTATCGCGAAGGGGTTGACCCGGAAGCTATCCGTGAAAAACTCGGCCTGAGTCCAACGAGTTGGCATGAAACATTTAACAAAATTAAACAACTAACGGCACGTCAACTTGCGCAGGAATCGGGTGGTCATTAAAATAACATGCGTTTTGATAGCAACTTTAATATGCCAACATAAGGGGTACTTTGCATGACGAATAGCGATACAGGTGAGCAGGCGGGTAGACGTTCAAATCCAATTTATTTATTGGCGATTGTGATTGCTGTGGTCATTGTTGTCATCGTCGTTGGTGTGACCGGAAGCGGAGATGATGATACGGGCGACGATGTGGCCTCGCAGGGTGTAGAAGAGACCGTTGTATCTGACGCCGATGATGCCGCAGAAGGTACAGATGAAACTGAAGCGGGTAATGTGCAGGAAGATACGGCTGATTCTGATGATGTAGCGAAAAGTGTTTCATTTGGTCAACCAACAGATGGCGCACGAGTGCCGACAAGTTTTGATGTGGTGATGCGTGCTGAAGGCTTCACGATTGAACCTGCGGGCGAAGTCAATGAAGGGGCCGGGCACTTCCACATTCTGATTGATGAGGATTTCATCGAAGCGGGGGAAGTTATCCCGAATGATGAAACGCATTTGCACTTTGGCGATGGTTCAATCGCAACGACGCTTGAACTTGAGCCGGGATCACACACATTGCGCTTGCAACTCGCAAATGGTGAGCACATCGCCCAAGCAGGTGATGAATATCGCGATGAGATTGTAATCGGCGTCGTTGATGGCGCTGCGCAACAAGCGGTGCGATTCGCCTCGCCGACTGATGGCGCGACTGTACCACCCACATTTACGATCATAATGGCAGCGACGGGCTTCACAATTGAGCCTGCGGGCGAAGTCAATGAAGGGGCCGGGCACTTCCACATTCTGATTGATGAGGATTTCATCGAAGCGGGAGAAGTCATCCCGAATGATGAAACCCACCGGCATTTTGGGTCGGGGGTCACATCGACCGAACTTGAATTGGAGCCGGGAACGCACACGCTGCGATTACAATTGGCGGATGGCGCACATATCGCGCAAGAGGGTGATGCCTATCGCGATGAGATAACTATCACCGTTGAAGAGGGCGCGGCGACACAGCAGGTGATGTTTGTCGGTCTTGAAGATGGTGCAACAGTCACTAGCCCCGTCAGTTTGCAATGGGCGGCAGCGGGGTTGGTTGTCGAACCTGCCGGTCAAGTATTGCGGGAAGACGGTGGTCATTTGCACGTTCTCATTAACGAAGATTTTGTCGAAGCGGGGGAGGTTATCCCGAATGATGAGACGCATCGACACTTCGGCGGTGGGCAACTCGGCACGGAACTAGAACTTGAACCGGGCACATATACACTGCGGTTGCAAATGGCGAACGGTGCGCATATTGCTATGGATGGCGAACAATATCGCGATGAGGTTGAAATCACCGTCGAGTAGATTGAAATCACGATTGCCGTTATGCGTTAATCGTGTGTTTTCTGTAGGGGCAACTTCGTTAGTTGCCCCTTTGATTTTGCCCAATTGTAGCAACTGACATCGTCTCTCTTTCGCTACAAACAAGATTTTGCTATACTGTAGAGCAATAAAACGCGTGTTCTATAAAGGCGGAATTGTGTCCCTTTCTAATAGGCAAATTGCAGATATGTTTGAAAAGGTCAGCATCATGCTGCAAATTCGCGGCGACAACATTCATCGTGTGTTGTCATACAAACGCGCCGCCGAAATGATTCGTGAGTTGCCACGAGACCTACGTGCCATCGCGGATGATGGCGCGTTGACTGAAATCCCGAATATCGGCAACACACTCGCTGAGAAAATCGAGGAAATGCTTGACACGGGCAAACTCGAATTTTATGAACGACTCTCTCAAGAAGTCCCGCCAACACTTGTAGACATTGTGAACATCAATGGTGTCGGCCCGAAGAAAGCAAAATTGTTTTGGGAAACGCTCGGCGTCACCACCATTGAGCAGCTTGAGGCTGCTGCCCGCGAAGGTAAGTTGCGTGACCTGCCCGGTATGGGTGTGAAGAGCGAACAAAAAATCATTGACGGCATCGAAGCGCTTGCCCGGCAAACGGGTCGAACACCACTTGGCATCGCATTGCCTGCCGCGCAAGACATTCTCGACGAATTGCTTAAATTGCCACAAGCCATTGAGGGCGAAATTGCAGGCAGCATCCGTCGCGCCCGCCCGACCATCGGTGACGTCGATTTACTCATCGCGAGTGACGACCCCGCCCCCATCATGGATGCCTTCGTCAATATGCAACAAGTTGACCGCGTACTTGGTCATGGCCCGACGAAAAGTTCCGTTGAGTTGCTCAACGGTGTGCAAGTTGACTTGCGCATTCTGCCGAAAGAACGATGGGGCACAGCGCTGAGTTATTTCACCGGTAGTCAAGCGCACAACGTTCGATTGCGAGAACGCGCCCTCAAAATGGGGTATAGTCTCAACGAACATGCACTGCGTCCTGTTGACGATGTTGGCAACTTGATTGACGATGCGGATGAAATTCTTTGTGCGACGGAAGAGGCATTGTATCAACATCTTGGTCTCGCATGGATTCCGCCGGAACTCCGCGAAGATAGTGGCGAAATTGAAGCGGCAGACGCCAACAAATTGCCTGAGCTTATTACAATTGACGATATTCAAGCCGACTTGCATATACACACAACTTATAGCGATGGCAAGCTCAGCGTGCGTGAAATGGCGGAAGAAGCCCGACGTCGTGGCCGCAAATACATCGTCATCACCGACCACTCGCGCAGTCTCGGTATCGCGAACGGTTTATCGATTGAGCGCTTACTCGCACAACAGGAAGAAGTTCGCAACATTGATGACGAAATGGGGCCAGACTTTCGCGTTTTTCATGGCACAGAGATGGACATCAATGCTGATGGTAGCCTCGATTATCCCGATGACATTCTTGAGCAACTTGACTTTGTGATTGCGTCGTTGCATGTCAGTCTACGTCAAGACCGCGAGCAAATTACACAACGTTTGCTCAATGCGATACAAAATCCCCATGTTGATCTCATCGGACATCCGCGTGCGCAGCAAATTCCGAATCGTGAGCCGGTCGATGCAGATATGGATGCCGTTTTTGCAGCGGCAGCAAAATATAACACGGCGCTCGAAATCAACGCCAATCCGCGTCGTCTTGACCTCGAAGCCCAATATGCTCGGCGTGCAGCCGAGATGGGCATTTTGCTTTCGATTAACACCGATGCACATAGCGCCGACCAAATGGATTTGCTACACTTTGGCGTGCGTACTGCACGACGTGGTTGGGTGGAAGCGCAGTGTGTCATCAACACTTGGCCTGTCGAGCAATTTCTGGAATGGGTGCAGAATCGGGAGAGGTAACGCATGGCCGATGAACGGCGACACCAACCGCCCCCGCAACAACAATCGCCACAAACACAACGCACAAGTTATATGGTTTCACCACGACCGGCTTATCATGCTCGGCGTCGCCGTAAAGATGATAACCCGATTCTGTTGCCATGGTGGTCGTTGTTGCTTATGCTGTTGTTTGTCATCGCGATTTCATTTGGCATTATTGCGCTTGTCTTCGCAATTGGTGGCAACATTGCGCCCACTAGAAGTGAACCTCGCATCGTTATTGTGACGCCCAACGCAGCAAATATTCCCTCATTCGGCGATTCACTGCTGCCGTCAGCCACCGTGCCGCCACCGTTTGTGAACAATAATCCGAACGTCTCGCAATCATTTACACTCGCTGGCCCGACACTCGAACCTGTCCCCCTGACGCCGACGGAAATTCCCATCACGATTGGATCAACAGTCGTTGTCACCAATGTTGGCCCTGAAGGGCAAAATATTCGCGCTGGAGCAAATATTTTCGATGAAGTGATTTTCGTCGCGCCAGAGGGGACAACCTTTCTCGTCATTGACGGGCCGCGTGCTGGTACGGGGTTGACGTGGTGGCAAGTCCAAGATGTCAATAATCCATCGCGTATAGGGTGGGCTGCATCGATTTTCTTAGTGGTTCAGTCAACATAGGAGTACGCATTCGATGACAGACGACCTCGCACAGCAGGCCGAGAGGTTACGCAGGGAGATAAATTATCATAATTATCGTTACAATGTTCTCAGCGACCCGGTCATCACGGATGCTGAGTACGACCGGTTGTATCGACAATTGCAAGCGCTCGAAGAAGCACATCCCGAATTGATCACACCCGACTCGCCGACGCAGCGTGCAGGCAGCGATCTGTCAGAAGATTTCCCGAAAGTGCAACACGCCGCGCCGATTTTGAGTTTATCGAATGCCTTCAGCGAAGATGACCTACGCGCATGGGAAGAACGCAATCTCAAATTGTTGCCTCCGAATACAGAATTGGATTACACACTCGAACCGAAATTTGACGGCCTGACGATTGTCGTCACGTATGAGAATGGCGTCCTTGTGCAAGCGGCGACACGCGGTAATGGTATTATCGGTGATGATGTGACGCCAAATGTCCGCACAATTCGCTCGATACCATTGCGTATTCCTGTTGAAGCTGATGGCAAATCAGCGCCCGAGAGACTTGTTGTGCGCGGTGAAATTTTGTTCTTCAAGCAAGATTTTGAAGCACTCAACCAACAACAAGAAGCAGCGGGACTGCCGCGTTATGTCAATGCCCGCAATACTGCCTCCGGCACACTCAAACAGAAAGATTCGCGCATCACGGCCTCACGTCCGTTATCGGCTTTTTTCTATGATGTTGTCGATTCACGCGGGATAGTGTTGGAAACACAGTGGGATATTTTGCAATATTTGCGGGATATGGGGTTTCCCGTCGCCGATGATGTGGGATATTATCCCACATTAACCCACATTATCCAACAAATACCCGTATGGGAATCCCGCAGGAATTCGTTAGAGTATGAAATCGATGGCCTCGTCATCAAAGTCAATGATGTTGCCATCAGCGACGAACTCGGTGTTGTCGGTAAAGACCCGCGTGGGGCAATTGCCTACAAATTCCCAGCCGAAGAAGTGACGACAAAATTACTCGGCGTGACCGTCAACATTGGTCGGACGGGTAAAGTTACGCCGACAGCACAACTTGAACCCGTCTTCGTCGGCGGTGTCACGGTTGTCAACGCGAGTTTGCACAATTATGAGCAAATCGAACGCCTCGATATTCGTCTCGGCGATACGGTGATTGTTAAACGTTCTGGCGATGTCATTCCGTATGTCGTCGGCCCGGTGACGGGGTCTCGTACTGGCGACGAACAACCGATTCTACCGCCGGAGACATGCCCATTTTCCGGTGATGTCATCGTCCAACCCGAAGGCGCCGTTGATTACTTTTGCCCGAATCCCCATTGCCCTGAACGTGTCTTTCGCGCTGTCGAATTCTTTGTCTCGCGCGGCGCAATGGACATTGAAGGTATGGGGCCGCAAACAGTTAAAACATTGATTGATGAAGGTCTGATTCAAGACGAAGGTGACATCTTTTACTTGACTGCCGAACAGTTGTTAGAACTTGAAGGTTTTGCCGAAAAGAAAGTCGAGAATCTGCTGGCATCCATTGAGGCGGCGAAACAACGCTCGTTGCCACAAATCCTCGCTTCGCTTGGCATTGATGGGGTCGGCAGCACTGTTGCCGCACTATTGACCGATACCTTTGATGATATGCAACAATTGATAACTCTATCGAACACCATCAAACAAGCAGAAGCAGAATTCAATGCGGCTGCATCAGTGCTGGTTGATGCTGCGAAATCAGTGGCTGACCATGATGCGGAACTTGACCGCGCCTTGTTACGTGTGCGCAATCCACTCACCGAACTCGCCCCGCGTTATGTCGGTGTCGAAGATTTTCAGGCACGTATGAATCGCGCTCTATCCCCATTGCTTGAATTGTCTCCATTGCGTGATAGCATATCGATACAACTTGCCCAAGCGCTGAAAAAATTGATCGATGCGGCTACGCCCTTGTTGACCATTGAGGGACTCGGCCCGATTCTTGTGCAAAATATCGTCGATTGGTTTGCTGACGAGTATCATCAAACGGTGCTCGAAAAAATGCGCAAAGCCGGAGTCAATATGAAAGCCGAGAAGCAAAAAGTCGCTGGTGATTCATTAGACGGCATGACATTCGTATTGACCGGTACGCTGCCGACGATGACTCGCGATGAAGCAGCTGAACTCATCAAAGCCCACGGTGGCAAAGTGACAAGCAGTGTTAGCAAGAAGACGAGTTATGTCCTCGTCGGCGAGTCGCCGGGCAGCAAATTCACCAAAGCACAACAACTGGGTATTCCTATCATCAGCGAGGATGACCTCAAAGAAATGGTACAGTCATAAGCGGCACCGTCGTTATCAAACAAGGACGTGACAAACCAATACGCAATCAACATCCGTGGATTTTCTCCGGCGCGATTCAATCCGTCGAAGGTCATCCTGACCCCGGCGACATCGTAACGGTGAAGTCGCACGATGGCAAATTCCTCGCACGCGGTTATTGGAATCCGAAGTCGCAAATTGAAGTTCGCCTGTTGACATGGCAGGATGAATCCATTGACGACGAGTGGTGGCGGCGAATGCTCAAACGGGCGATTGATGCGCGTAGTGATTACAAGCATGCACATAGTAACGCATACCGCTTAATCAATGCTGAAAATGATTTTGTTCCGGGTCTAATTGTAGATAGATATGACGACTGGCTTGTGATACAAGCTCTGACACTTGGGATTGATCAACGGAAACATAAAATTGTTGAAAATATCACAGCTGATTTAACCATGCCACTTGGTATCTATGAACGCAGTGATGTCGATGTTCGGGACAAAGAGGGATTAAAGCAAGTTACCGGAGTATTGTGGGGGGAATCACCGCCTGAATACGTCGAAATTATTGAACATGGTCTGCATCTTTTGGTGGATATTCGAAATGGACAGAAAACAGGTTATTACCT
>RFIA01000034.1 GCA_003695675.1 Chloroflexota bacterium | reverse complement strand
TCAAAGCGGCGCACAATAGCCAAAATGATCCACGTGATTAATGTGCTGTTGACTGCCAAGAACCATGCACCAGTCCCGACTGTCATACCAATCGCTGCGGTTGCCCAGATGCTGGCCGCTGTTGTTAAATGCTTAACGTCTGGTGTGCCATGTTCCCGCATGTGTAATATCGTCCCCGCGCCTAGAAAGCCGACGCCAGTGACAACTTGCGCGGCGACCCGCGCAGGGTCTGAGCCAAGAAAAGCATAGAACGAAATTAGCGTGAACAAACAGGCGCCAAACCCGACCAACATGTGGGTTCGCAAACCAGCAGGTTGCTGACGCCGGTCGCGTTCAAGCCCGACAAGCATACTGAGGAATGTCGCCAACAAAAGTTGAAGACTGCTTTGTAATTGAAGTTCGAGTGACATGTCTGATACTCCTCATCGTGTAATGGATTGTCAAGATCATAAGAAGATCGTGGGGATGGTCACCCCCTAATTAGCGGGGGATTGTGGGGACAGATTGGGGACAAGAAGAAAATCCCTCATCAGTTTGATGAGGGATAAAAACGAGCCGAAAGGCAATATGGTCTATGATGGGAAGGTGTTGATTGACTATTGCCGCCGCTCGCGTGCAAATTCAATCGCGGCGACGAGCTTTTGCAACCCTTGCACGATGTCGCCCTGAATGTGCAAGCGCATCACCCGGCGGTTTTTGTTATTCAGCGATTCAAGGTCGCCATCGGCTTGAGCGGTTTTGAGGATGCCGAAGGTGTAGGGTGCGCCGGGGATGGCGAGGTCGATGGCATCATCGTGGGTGATTTGAATGAAGACGCCGTTGTTCGGCCCGCCTTTGTGCAATTGACCGGTGCTGTGCAAAAAGCGCGGGCCATAGCCAACCGTGACGGCGCGTTTCGTCGTGTGTCGCAATCTGCGGCGGATGTCGCTGAGCATTGCGTCGATTTCGTCCGTCATCGGGACATACGCCAACAACGCGAAATAATCCCCAGCTCGCGTGCCGTTGATTTGCGCTGCCAGCAAGCTGGTCATTTCGTCGCTGTTGTAATTGTGCTGCGAACACAATTCGCTGAGACGATTCATCTCCTGTTCGCTGACGTATAGGCTGACGCCATCTTCCGTGAATATCGGTTCGCTTTGTGGCAAGCTGCCGTGTGCTTCAAAATACTCCAGCAGGCGCGATGTGTTGTTCTTGCTCTCGGTGACATTTGGCTCGTCAAACGGATTGATGTCGAGCAACTTGCCCGCGACAGCCGTCGCATATTCCCAACGGAAAAATTCACCCGCGATGGCGTATTTATCATCGAGACGGAATGTCAGGCGTGGATGCCCGGCCTCGCGCAATGTGCGCACCCCGGCGTCCATCTCATCCACATCTGCGTCATCAGCCACGCGCAGATAAACGAAGAGCCGGTCGGTGTTGTAATCGTGGGGATTGCCGACCGTCGCGCCGACAACGGGGACAATGCCGCGACCTTCTTTGCCGGTGCTCTCCGCGATGAGTTGCTCCGCCCACGCGCCAAAACTAGCAATCGATGACGTGGTGAAGATGCTGATTTTGTCGCGGCCTTCTTTTGCCAGCACACCCATCACCGCGCCTAGCCAAATGCCAGGATGCAATTTCGCCGGGATATTCTTGGCACAAGCGAGCATCATGCGGTCGGCTTCTGCCCATAAGCGCTCAAGGTCAAGCCCCATCAAGGCTGCCGGAACCATCCCGAAATAACTGAGGGCGCTGTAACGCCCGCCGATGTCTACCGGATTGAGGAAAATGTCGCGGAAGTTCTTTTCTTTCGCCAACGCCTCGAGGCCGGAGCCGGGATCGGTGATCGCGATGAATTGTGCGCCGTTCTCGCCGGTTTGTTGATAGAAATATTTGAAGAACGACAAGGTTTCGAGTGTGCCGCCCGATTTGCTAGCGACGAGGAACAGCGTCTTCCTGATGTCTATCGCCTCTTCAATCGCTTTGATGTAAGCCGGGTCGGTGCTGTCGAGCATCAAAAATGCGGGGAAGCCCGCTTGATGCCCGAAGGTTTTGTGCAGCACATCCGGCGCGAGGCTGCTGCCGCCCATGCCAAGCAGCACAACATGGGTGATGTCTTCGTTGTGGACGGTGTCTTGCAAATGTTGCAATCGGGCGCGGTCAATCGTCGTCTGTACATCGAGCCAGCCGAGTCGATTGTTGATCTTTTGCACCGTGGTCGCATGAGTTTTCCAAAATGTGCCATCATGAGACCAGATACGTTGGTTGGCAAGTTCGGCTTCGAGTTGAGCAATTGTCTCCTCAACTGCATCGCTGTAGGTACTCAACGCAGTTAATTGTCGCTCGATCACGCCGGTCTTGAGGATGTTGCGTTTCGCCTCGACTTGGCTGAGCAAGTTTTCAAACGAGTCGACAAACGCATCAACCCCGTCTTCCTGCAAGCGTTGCGTGACTTCTTCAATGTCGATGCCGACTTCGGCCAGCATATCGATGACATCTTGCGGGCGGATGTCGTCGTCATCCATGCGCATTTCTTTGACTGTGCCATGATCTTTGAAAGCCATGAGCGTTTTGTGGGGCACGGTGTTGACGGTGTGCGGGGCGATGAGATTGTCGATATACATCGTGTCGGGATAATTGGGATTCTTCGTGCTCGTTGACGCCCACAACGGACGTTGCACCTGCGCCCCTGCTTCGCGCAATTCGGCGAAGCGTTGCCCTTGAAAGATACGCTCGAAACTTTGATAAGCCAATTTCGCATTGGCAATTGCCGCTTTACCGAGCAAGCGTCGATTGGCCGCAACCCGGTCGAGGTCGCGCCCTTGGGCAGCGTGAATGTTGTGCTCCAATGCTTGATCCACCGCGACATCAATCCGGCTGAGGAAGAAACTAGCGACCGAAGCGATATGCGTCACATCTTCGCCGGCGGCAAGACGGCGCTCTAGCCCGCGTATGTAGGCTTCGGTCACCGCTTCATAATTCTTGACCGAGAAGATGAGCGTCACATTGATGTTGAGGCCGGACGCAATCGCTTCTTCAATCGCCGGGATGCCTGCCGGAGTCGCCGGGATTTTAATCATCGTGTTCGGGCGGTCAACCGTCTCGAAAAGCCGCCTAGCCTCAGAAATCGTCGTGTCGGTATCGTTGGCAATCAACGGCGAAACCTCAAGGCTGACGTATCCGTCGCGGCGGTTGGTTTTGTCATAAATCGGGCGCAGGATGTCGAGCGCGTTTTGAATGTCTTCAATGGCGAGCCGTTCATAAATATCATACGGCTCAAGGTCGAGCAGCGTCATCAAACCTTCGTCATAATCGTCCGACTCGCCGATGGCTTTCTGAAAAATCGATGGATTCGAGGTCACACCGAGAATGCCGTATTCGTCGATCAATTTCTGCAATTCGCCGTTTTTGATGATCGCGCGGCTGATATTGTCGTACCATAAACTTTGTCCGTATTCTTGTACTTCAACGGTAGGATTACCGGCCATTGGCTTACTCCTTGATTGACTGATTGTTAAATGTAATCTTCGAGCCAAATGAAAAATAATTTCTCACGCTGCACACAATTGTTGCCGCACCTCGCGCAGCATATAGTCGCCATACGAAATTGTCGATGCTTCAAGCCCGAACACAAGGATCACCGGTTGTCGCCAAAATGGACGGCACGCCACCGGCATCATCGCGGTGAAGCGCCCATCATAATGTGCAATGTGATTGTTGAAGATGCGTGTGCGGCCACCGATGCGATTGTTGCCAATTCCAAGCGCATTGCCCGAATCAGGCGGGCCGAGCGTCAACCACACATCACCAAATGTAAGATTCGTTTGAATAATCATCATCGCCGGGCCACCATCAAGGCTGAAACGACCGGGCAAATCAATCACCAACAGGCCTTTCTCGTCGCCGTCAATCCATGCCGGTTGCGCCCCATTCCAAAACCACGATAAGCCCGTACCCGTCTGCCCATCGATAGCTTCGACCCAATCGTGAGCTTCAATGATGGCGACAGCTTGCTCAATCCGCGACAAATCGGGCGCAATATTCATGAAACACGCCTCTCTACAATGTTCGACTGTGCGCAATCCTTTGTCGTCAAATGGTTGCAGGCGGATAATCGCAATTATTGTGCCGAACGTTGCGATTGAAATCAGCATCGTGTGTATATACAGCGTGCTCATACCAATCGCTTTGCGCTCAGCTTTCGCCACGCTCGAAGGCCTGTATCATTTCAAACCGCGCTTGATAGCGTTCAACGCCGAGAAATGTCGCGCCGAGAAAGGCATCCGTCAATTCTTCGGCGAGGCTCGTCCCGACGATGCGTGCGCCGAAGGCAATCACATTCATATTGTCGTGCTCAACACCCTGATGCGCACTGTATGTATCGTGGCAAATCGCGCAATAAATGCCGTTGAATTTGTTGGCCGCCACACTCGCGCCGACACCGCTGCCACAGGCGAGAATGCCGCGCTCTGCACGACCCTCCAAAACGGCCTGCGCAACAGCCCGCGCCGCATCAGGATAATCGGCGCGGACTTTGTCGGTATCGACACCGAGATCGAGCACCTCATGCCCTTTGCCGCGCAGATACGCAACCAAATGCTGCTTGAGCGGAAATCCGGCGTGGTCAGAAGCCAGTGCAATTTTCATGAAATTGAAGTTCTCCTAGAATGATTCGGCCACAAATTGTTGATTGATTATTTGCGCACACGCACTTCGGCGACTCGGGCTTTGGGATTATTCGTTCGCGCATTGCGTTTTGTGTCCAATATCGTCACCTCGCGAAAACCGGCTGCCCGAAACTCGTCAACGAAAGCACCGCTTTCTTTTGCGCCCGCAATTCAGCTGAACCAATCGTCAAGCGTTTGCTCTGCGGTCACCAAAGGTTCGACGATGATGGTCTCGGCGACATACATGACGCCATCGGGGCGCATGACGCGAGCCAGCTCATGAAAAATCGCTTCCCGCGCGGGATTCAAATTGAAGATGCCGTTAATCATGGCGACATCAACCGACGCATCGGGCAACGGCAATTGCTCCGCCGCCGCTTGCGAGAACATCAGATGGGGATGGCCGGAATCGTCGGCAGCTTGCCGTGCCCGTGCCAGCATCATCTCGCTGAAGTCGATGCCGATCACGCAGCCCGCCTCACCGACACATTGCGCAGCAATCAGCGAATCGAGACCGGCACCGCAACCGACATCAAGCACCGTAACACCGGCGGGAATTTCTGCAAACAACGAGACTGCCGACACGCCCGTGAAGGCTTCGACGGCGACAGGCGGCATCGCGTCGAGCAAGTCCGCCGGATAACCGAGTTGTTCGGCAAATGCTCGCCCGACGGGAAAGGGATGCTTTTCGTCGGGTTTCACCGCGGCTTCTGAATAGGCTTGATGCACACCGTCCCGCAAATTCTTCGCAATATCTTGAGCCATCGCCCCACACCTTTTATGATAAAAGTCCCTTCGCCGCGTTGACTACGGCTTCAGCCGTCAAGCCGAATTCTTCATAGATACGCTGATACGGAGCGCTCGCACCAAAGTGGTCGATGCCAATCACGACGCCGTTGCTGCCGACGAAGCGATGCCAACCCTGCGGCACACCGGCTTCAATGCTGACCCGCGCCGTCACACGCTTGGGCAGCACACTTTCTTTATAGGCGTCGCTCTGTGCTTCGAATAATTCCCAACTCGGCAGCGAGACCAAACGCGCCTTGATGCCGTCCGCCGTCAATTGCTGATAGGCTTCGTGTGCGATGTGGACTTCACTGCCGCTTGAAAGCAAAATCACATCCGGCGGGCCGTCGCTGTCGGCGAGCACATACCCCCCCTTCGCCACACCATCGCGCACATGGCTGCCGGAGAGTATCGGCAAATTTTGCCGCGTGAAGATCAACACAACCGGGCCGTCGAGTTGCATCGCGCTGTGCCATGCGGCGGCGGTTTCGTTGGCGTCTGCCGGGCGGAAAACTGTCAGATTCGGAATCGCACGCAGCGCGGCGAAATGCTCTACCGGTTGATGAGTCGGCCCGTCCTCGCCGAGACCGATACTGTCGTGTGTGAAGATATAAATCGCCGGGATGTTGGACAATGCGCCGAGCCGAATCGCTGGGCGCATGTAATCGCTGAAGGTCAGAAATGTCGCGCTGTACGGTTTGGTGATGCCGCCGTGTAGCGCGAGACCGTTCACAATCGCCCCCATCGCGTGCTCACGGACGCCGAAGCGCACATTGCGGGCGGCGGGTTGTCCGGGGCCCGTGAATGCCTCGCCATCGATGAGAGTCTTCGTGCTACCGGCGAGGTCGGCATCGCCACCAATCATCGTTGGGATATGCTTTGCAATCGCGTTGAGCACTTTGCCATTGACGGCGCGTGTCGCCACCGGTTTGTCGTCCGCATTGAATGTCGGGATGTCGGAGTCCCAACCATCGGGCAAGTGACCATTTTGCGCCCGTTCCCATTCAGCCGCGAGTTCAGGATACGCCTCACGATAAGCGGCAAATTTTTGCTTCCACTCGGCTTCGAGCGACGCGCCATTTTCAACTGCTTCGCGAAAATGTTCAAGCGCTTCGCCGGGCACGTAAAAATCGTCGTTTGGCCAATTGAACTGCTCCTTGACGAGCGCGACTTCATCCGCACCAAGCGGTGAGCCGTGTGCTTTGTTTGTGCCTTGTTTGTTCGGGCTGCCGTAACCGATGATGGTCTGTATCGCGATGATGCTCGGTTTGTTGGTGACAGCTTTGGCCTCTTGAATGGCGTGATTGATAGCGGCGACATCATTGCCGTCATTGACTTGAAGCGTATCCCATCCATACGCGGCATAACGCGCCAGCACATCTTCGGTGAATGTCATTTCAGCATTGCCGTCGAGGGTGATTTTGTTGTCGTCGTACAGATAAATCAGCTTGCCGAGACCCCACGTCCCAGCCAATGACGCCGCCTCTGCCGCGACTCCTTCCATCATATCGCCATCGCTGACGATAGCATACGTATAATGATCGACAATTTGATGACCCGGACGATTGAAATAATGCGCGAGATAGGCTTCGGCCAACGCGAAACCGACAGCATTCGCCGCACCCTGACCGAGTGGCCCGGTCGTCGTCTCAACACCCGGCGTGACATGCACTTCGGGATGGCCGGGGGTTTTGCTGCCCCACTGCCGAAAGTTTTTGATTTCGTCCAACGAAAGATCATAACCGGTCAAATACAGCAGTGAATAAAGCAACATTGAACCATGACCAGCGCTTAAAATAAAACGGTCGCGATTTGCCCAGTGTGGATTTTTGGGATTGTGACGCAAATGTTTTGTCCACAATGTATAAGCCATCGCCGCCGCACCCATCGGCAAACCGGGATGCCCACTGTTAGCCTTTTGCACGGCCTCAACCGACAGCATCCGAATACTGTTAATCGCCAATGTCTCGAGATCAGCACTCACGGGATTTTCTCCTGATTGGGGGATACGCCTCGCATCAATGATGCGATTATAGCATATCGACGGGCAAAGCGGGGGTTCAAACCCCGCGTGATGTTTGCAACAGGTGTGTGCAGTGATTAGATGGGAACACAAAGAGCAGACTTACTATAATCACTGGTGTTAGGCAGTCGGCTCGTCAAGATTCAGAAAGATCATGAAAAAATGTTGCGAAAAAGTTTGCCTTTTTGTCAACACAGGGCGTGCATTTTGTGGTAGGCTTTTTTCAGGACTGAGTCAGCGAGGACTGAGTTATAGGGTAATGAGTTGAAAGTGATGTGTAATGCGTGTTGTTGCAGTCGATTGCGATTTTTCACTGCCGCAATTGCCGCAATTGCCGCAACAACTCGCGATTGGCACACTATGATTGCGAATATTGCACGAAAATTTAGACCGTTGCATTTGCAGTATTCGCAGCAATTTTGGTAGAACAGCCTTGTAGTCTCATGGCGTGCAAAGTCGATTGTGTCACTGCTGTCACAAATTGTAACTTTTTGATCGTATACCACGAAGTCATTGAACGGGCTGCACGACCATGACCCCTTGCTGTCTACGTCCCGTGAGTGGCTTCGTCGACAGTTTGTTTCATCAGCAGAACTTTGAATTTTGCGACTAAGTCAAACAAGGGTGTGTTAACTTTGCAAAGATAATCCGATGCGCCTGCTGCCATCCCCTCCTCAACTAATTCGTCGTTGAAAGCGCTCGATAACATGATGATGGGTTGTGTCGCGAATTGTGGTTGACTGCGAATGTATCTGCACAATTCAAAACCGTTCATGCCGGGCATCATCACGTCAAGAATGAAAGCATCGGGGGTTTCGTGCTCCAAAATAGAGAGCGCGTGTTCGCCACTGGGCGCTTGGAGTATGTTGAAACCGGCGCGTTCAAATGCGATGCCAAACAATTGCCGCATGGCAGTATCATCATCGACCAACAAAATTGTTTTTTGCATCGTTGACTCCTAATGACACGATTCGATCAGTAAATTTAGTATATAGATAAACACGTAAAATTTCATTAAATCAACTTTTTATTT
>RFIA01000252.1 GCA_003695675.1 Chloroflexota bacterium | reverse complement strand
GTTTTGCGTAGAATATGCTCGGTTGGCCGTGTGGCGCAATGGTAGCGCAGCTGACTTTTAATCAGTTGGTTGTAGGTTCGAATCCTACCACGGTCATCACGGAACCGGTTTCGACGAACCGGTTTTTTTGTTATGTTTAAGGCGCATCGGCAACGGCGGGTTGCACACGCAGTGTACGCCGCCGGTCGTGGGCGATGAGCAGTTCGTGAATCGCGAATTGGCCGATTGCCAATGCGAATAAAAACGGCCCAATCGTTTCAAGATCAATCGCATCGACGAGGAAGCCTTGTATCCGCACCATGATGGCGCTGCCGAGAACTGCCCCCGCAATTTGAAAACCGACCGCATTGGCGACATGCTGCGCCCCCATCCGCTCTTGATTGGCCGCAATCACAAGCGGGAACATCGGCGCGAGCGACAGGCCGAGCATCACTAGCCCGATGAAGCTGACCGTATTGCTGAAGTTGCCCCAAATGAGCGCCGTGCCGATGATCGCCAACGTGAACATCGCCCGCAATAAGTGATTGATGTTGAAACGCCCCATCCACGCGCCAAACCCAAAACGCCCGATGGTGAATGCGCCCCAGTAAATGCCGACCCACAAGGTCGCGGTGGCTTCTGCGACGCCGCGCGATTCATGAAAGAGGGCGAATGCCCAATCGCCCGTGCCAATTTCAAGACCGACATAGACAAAAAAGAACAAGATACTCAGCCACACAATCGGCAAGCGCAAGGTCTCGCCTGAGGTTGCAGCTTTTTGCGGCGCGACTTGATCGCTGCTAGGTGGCGCAAGCGAACGCCACGAGCCTCGCACAAATGCCAGCAGAATGCCGAACGCAATCAACAAGCCAGCAGCCAGTCGATAGCCGTCTTGCCACGGGCGGTTCATCGCCAGCAATTGTGTCATCATCAAGGGGCCGGCGGCTGCGCCAATCCCAAAGGCGCCGTGCAGCCAATTGAGTGTTCGCAAGCTGTAATGCGTGCTGACATACGTGTTCAATGCGGGGTCAATTGTGCCACCGCCGAGTCCGCCGAGAAAGCCGAACAGCAGCAATAACGGCCACGCCGTCACAAACGCGAAGCCGAGCAAACTGACCGCCATCAATGCCGCAGCCAATGTGATCAACGTGCCAAAGCCGAGCCGCGACAGCGCGTATCCACTCAGCGCGCTCGACGAGATATAACCGATGCTGATGGCGACGACGAGCGTGCCGAGTTCGCCGAGTGAGACACCGGCCATATCGCTGATCGACGGCCATGTCACATTTCGCAAACCACCGGGCAAGCCGAGAAAGACAAATGCGGTCAACGCAATGATGATGAGCGTGAGATGGCGGCGCGATTCAGTCGGATGAAAGAATTTGAACCGTAGAGACGCGGAGGGCACAGGGCGTTTTCTCTGCATCTCCGCATCTCTGTGTTGAATCTTTTCGTTTGGCGTCCTTCGCGTCTTTGTCACTTTGCGCCTTTGCATGGGTTATATACATCCGCCACCAGGTTACAGAGCAGCCTCGACCTGCCATCGATTGATTGCAAGCTAGCGTTGGCGCAGATTTGCAACAAAGTTGATTTGGAAATGAACACCGATAACGATTGCGGATGCGCGACATGCGACGCATCACAATGCCCCAATTACAAACAGGCGGCGGCATCCTCGAAGAAGCCCAACACCTCAAGCACGTCGCCGACAAGCGGCAGCTCATCGTATAAACAAGCTTGGTCGACGACAACGGCGCCAATCACCGTGATACAACAGCAGAACAACAAAATCCCCGCACAACCGATGACAACCCAACGCATGGTGTTGCGCGGTTCCTCTTCGCGTGAGATATACGGGTCGTAATCATATTCGAGACTCGGCGGCGGTGGTGGGCCGGGTTGTTGGTAGAGCTGCTCTTCCCCGTGTCCATAACTGACCGGATCGGGCGCTTGCGATTCAGGAATCGGCTGATACGCCGGTTGTTGCGGTTGTTGCATTGGCGGTTGTTGCCCGGCATAGACTCCCGGCGTGCCCCCTGCTTGTGGTCCCGGACTCATCGGCGGTGGCTCCGAAGCTGCGCCCGCCGCGACAATCTCATAACCGAGCGTGACCGTTTCCCCCAGCCCAAGTGTATCCCCATTGCTGAGTGGTTTTGCGCCCGTCAAGCGTTGCCCGTTGACAAATGTGCCATTCGTCGAGCCTAAATCTTCGACGGTATAACTACCGGCACCGCGTGTCAAACGCAGATGATGACGGCTGACTTCGGGGTCGTTAATGACGATATTGTTGGTGATGTCTCGCCCAAGAGTGATCACATCTTCCTTGAGTTCATAGATTTGATTGGGTTGGGGCCCCCGGCGAACAATCAGCCGAAAGCTGTCGTTGCCCTGCATGTGGCACGCTCCTCCAGCGTTGATGGGTCGCAGATAAAAATTCTCGTAGGGAGTATACGCCTATCGCGACAACCTGTCAAATAACAGCCTACACACTTATCGACTGTTGCGCAAGCAATATCATCATTGTACTCGATTCTCGCAGGGGGATCGTAGAGATTGCGGTGGCTTGTCGTGGCAACTGGTCTTAATTCCCACTGATGAATGACGGCTATTGTGTGTTACAATGCTGCCATAGCACACCTGTTCAATCGAGAATCATCATGGCGAAAACACGCACCAAATATGTTTGCAGCAATTGCGGGCGGCAGTCGCCGCGTCACATGGGGCGCTGCCCCCAATGCGGCGAGTACAACACGATGAACGAAGTCGTCGAAGAAGTGCGCAAAGCGGCCAAGCAAGACCGCCGCCCGACCGGTGTCGTCCGGGCGTCGGCGCAGCGTTTGCGCGATGTGACGTCGGATGCCGGCGAACGTTTCTTCGTCCCGGTCGAAGAATTCAGCCGGGTACTCGGCGGCGGTCTCGTGCCGGGCAGTATCATCTTGCTCGGCGGCGATCCCGGCATCGGCAAATCGACGATTTTGTTGCAACTGTCGGCGGTGTTGGCCAACGAAATCGGAGCCGTGTTGTACGTCAGTGGTGAAGAGAGCACGCAGCAAATCAAAATGCGAGCTGACCGACTCGGTCTCGAAGCGGAAGATTTATATCTACTGGCCGAAACCAATCTCGGCAATATTTTCGAGCAAGTCACGCGGCTCGACCCGGCCATCTTGGTCGTTGATTCGATTCAAACGACATATACCGACACGCTCGAGTCCTCGCCCGGCAATGTCAGCCAAGTGCGCGAGTGCGCGAGTCGGTTGCAGGCGCTCGCCAAATCGACCGGGCTGACGGTGTTTCTCATCGGGCATGTGACAAAAGAAGGCGCCATCGCCGGGCCGCGTGTGTTGGAACATATCGTCGATACGGTGTTGTATCTTGAGGGCGACCCGTTTCAAGCCTTTCGCTTGTTGCGCAGCGTCAAGAATCGCTTCGGTGCAACGAGCGAAGTCGGTGTCTTCGAGATGTCGAGTCTCGGCATGGTCGAAGTCCCGAATCCGTCGGAAGCATTCTTAGCAGAGCGCGTCGTCAATGCGCCCGGTTCGGCGATTGCCGTCACGATGGAGGGGACGCGCCCGTTGCTCGTCGAAATGCAAGCGCTGACGAGTCCGACCGCTTTCGGCAACCCGCGTCGCACACCGAACGGCGTCGATATGAATCGCTTGCTGCTCATCAGCGCCGTGCTCAGCAAACGGATGGGATTGCGTTTGCACGAGCAAGACATCTTCATCAATGTCATTGGCGGCCTCAAAGTGAGCGAACCGGCGTCCGACCTTGCGATGGCGGTGGCGATGGCGTCGAGTTATTACGACCGCCCCGTCCCGGCAGATCTCGCGATTGTCGGCGAAGTCGGTTTGAGCGGCGAAATCCGCACCGTCGCGCAGCTCCCGATGCGGCTCAACGAAGCGGCGAAGATTGGCTTTCGTCGTGTGCTGCTGCCGAAGACGCGGCGCAAACTCGACGATATTCCGCCGAACCTCGAATTGATTCAAGTGCGCAGCATCGCTGATGCGATAGCGACCGTCGTCCCGCGTGAGTGAAAGATGCGCTGTAGAAGCCTCAGCATGTCGGCATGAGTCGAGCAGGATAAAAAGATATTGAACCGCAAAGGCGCAAAGATCGCAAAGTGTGTAGGGGTACGACGCGCCGCGTCATCCCTACGGAATAATTATAAGGAGTATGCCCATGCCCCCGATTCACATTTTAATGATGCGTAACGCCCTCAACAAAAATCGTCTGGTATTCGGTATGTTGTTGGCTGATGTCTCGCAAGAGCAAGCGCAACGATTGACCGACGGCCCGGACGGATGGAGCATCTTGACGATTCTCTGTCATGTCCGCGATTATCAAAATATTTATCTTGAGCGCATCGAGACGATTTTGAAGCATGACGAGGCGATTTTCAAAGTGTATGACCGCCATGAATTGATCGAGCAAAATGATTACGCCGGGCAGAATTTACACGCCGTCTTCGACGAGTTCTCGCAAACGCGCGACACATTGATAAACCGCATCGGTGAGCTTGATGATGCACAGTGGGAACGTACCGGGTCATTTGAAGACGGGCCGACACTTTCGACACTTGCCGTCGCGATACAAGCCTTGTCCCATGATGATGACCACATCGAGCAAATCATGCGCGTGCTTCGGCAAGCATAGCTCGATGCGTTATTGGACTGTAAGGAAAAGGCAGACCGATATGTCTGTCTTTTTTGATTTTGTATCATCTGAGGACTCGACAATATGGAAGATCAATTGACGAAGATTCGTCGCAGCAGCATCTATCTGATGAACAAAACCGTGCGAATGCTCGGCAATGTTTTGCAAAATGTTTCGCAAGAGCAGGCAGCGACGCTGCGCGACGGTGACGACGGTTGGACGGTGCTTGAGGTCGTCTGTCATCTGCGCGATTACAGCAATATCTTTTACGAACGGGCACAGATGATGCTCAACGATGAGTATCCCGACTTGCCTGCTTATGACCACGAAGCCCTCGCTGTCGAACGCGCCTACAATCAGCAAGATTTGCGCGAAGTCTATGCGGACATGAACCGGCAGCGCAAACAAATCGTGCGCTTCTTCCTCAAGCTGACCGATGCGCAATGGCAATGTGCCGGGAC
>RFIA01000251.1 GCA_003695675.1 Chloroflexota bacterium | reverse complement strand
CGCCATCAAGGTGACTTATGGTTGAGAGTAGACATGCTGACAGCCTAATTCGCCTCACGGCACGTCTCCGTCACTGTTTCCGGCAATCCACTGAATGATTTGTGCGCCAAGATTCGCAGCCGGTAAGCCGCGGAATAAAAAGGCGAGATTGACGACAGCGCTCAGTTCTTCAAAAGTCGCCCCGGCGCGATAGGCCGCGATACCATGAAAGTGCGCCGCATTCGAGAGCGTCATCAGCAACATCCCGAACAGCATCAATTGCGCCGTTTTGACATCGAACACATCGGGATACATCGCGTATTTGCGAATGTCTTCTTCTTTGGCGAGCAGTTCGGGGTCAACACGGGCGAGGAAGTCCGTCCGGGCGCGGATGCGCGGCGGCACAAACCCGATGAGTTCCTCATAAATCTTGCGATATGCTTCGACTTGTTCGTCGCTAATCTGTCTGTCGGGCATTGAGGCGAGGTTGTCACTCACAAGCAGTCTCCTATTCTGATGTCGATCATATCTTCATAGCGTAACAACTCTCAGGTGATTTTCAACAAGAATGTTCGACATAACCGGACGAATTCAGATTCATCCGATATAATACAAGGTCGTCCGATTATTTCGGATAACCCGCTTGTGACACAAAACAGATGCGGGTATCGTAAAGTGGACAAGTATCAGAGGTCGTATGCTCAACACTATTCTTAAAGCAGGGCAAATCTTAGACCTGTTTAGCTTCGATAAATCGGAATGGGGTGTCAGCGAGATTGCTGCCACACTCGATATTTCTAAGTCGAGTGTTTACGACCTTGTGGCGTCGTTAGCACACATCGGCTTGCTCCAACGTACCGAGCAAGGCCGTTATCGACTCGGTTGGCGCATGTTGACGTATAGCCAAATTCTGCTGCAATCGACCGAGTTCCGGGCGGAGGCGCGTAAGGGCATGGAAGATGTCGCTGCCGAACTCGGCGAGACGGTACATTTGGCGGTACTTGACGGGAACATGGTCGTGTATGCCGACAAATTGCAAGGGCACAACGCCGTCCATGTCGCCGTGACCAATTCGGGGGTGCGCCTGCCCGGTCATGGCAGCGCCGTTGGCAAGGTGCTGCTCTCGCATCGCCCGTGGCACGAAGTAGTCAGCATCATGGAAGAACAAGGGATGACGGCGTTTACAGCCAACACCATCACGTCGATAGAAGCCTTTCGAGACGAATTGGAACAGGTTCGCAAGCAAGGCTATGCTTACGATATGGAAGAGACCGTCGTCGATTTGTGTTGTGCCGCCGCGCCGATCTTCGATTTCGCCGGGCAGGTTATCGCGGCGATGAGTGTTAGCGTCCCGGCCTATCGCTTTGAACGGCAGCCGACACTATATCGCAATGCGATCATGCGGGTATGCCGTCGCGTGTCTCGCAATTTGGGGTATGTGCCTGCCCACTCAAATCCAAATGTGGATACAAAGGAAGTTCTCGCCCATGAGTCAAAACGGACATAACGACAAAGTGAAAGCCGCCATCATCGGCTCCGGCAATATCGGCAGCGATTTGATGTTCAAGTTGCTCAAACAACCGGGACATATCGAACTCGTGATGCTCGCTGGGATTGACCCGGAGTCCGAAGGCCTCAAACGGGCTGCATCGCTCGGTCTTGAAGCGACGCATCATGGGATTGATGCGGTGCTTGAAAACCCGGACATCAAACTCGTATTCGACGCGACGAGCGCCCATGCCCATGTGCGCCATGCGAAGGCTTTGAAGGAAGCCGGTCGCATCGCCATTGACCTGACCCCGGCAGCACGCGGCCCGTATGTTGTCCCTCCTGTCAATTTGGGTGAACATCTCGACGAAGACAATGTGAATTTGATAACCTGTGGCGGGCAAGCGACGATTCCATTGATTAACGCCGTCAATCGGGTGCAACCGGTCGCCTATGCCGAAATGGTCAGCACAATTGCGAGTCTTTCAGCCGGGCCGGGCACGCGCCAAAACATCGACGAATTTACCTTCACGACTTCACGCGGCATGGAAGTCATCGGCGGGGCGCAACGCGGCAAAGCCATCATCATCCTCAACCCGGCAGACCCGCCCATCATGATGCGCAACACGATTTATGTGTTGCTTGAAGGCGCCGACGCCGACGAAGATGCGATTACGGCGTCGGTCGAACACATGGTGACCGAAGTGCAAGATTATGTGCCCGGTTATATGTTGAAGAACCCGCCCGTCTTCGACCAACGCGACACCCCGAATGGCAAGAAAATCTTGGTCACGATGCTCCTTGAAGTCACCGGCGCCGGCGATTGGTTGCCGACTTATGCGGGCAACCTCGACATCATGACGGCTTCGGCGCTGCGTGTCGGCGAGTTGTTCGCACAACATTTGTTGGAGAAAGAATCGTCGGGGGTGAGTGCATGAAAGCGCCGCGAGTCACCGATACCACCTTGCGCGATGGTTCCCACGCCATGCGCCATCAATTCACGGTGGAGCAAGTACGCGCGATTGTCAAAGCGTTGGATGATGCCGGCGTGCCGGTGATTGAAGTCACACACGGCGATGGCTTGGCCGGATCGTCGATACAGTATGGCTTCTCCGGCACCAGCGAAATGGATTTGATCGAAGAAGCACGCAAAGTGACGACCCGCGCTAAAATCTTCGCGCTGCTGCTGCCGGGTATCGGCACGCGCAAAGAATTAAAAGAAGCCATCGAACGCGGCATTCAAGGCGTGCGCATCGCCACGCAATGCACCGAAGCCGATATTTCGGAACAGCACTTCGGCATGGCGAAAGAAATGGGGCTAGAAGCCGTCGGCTTTTTGATGATGGCGCACATGGTCCCGCCCGAAAAATTGGTCGAGCAAGGGTTGTTGATGGAACAATACGGCGCGGATTGTGTCTATGTCGTCGACTCGGCGGGCGCGATGCTGCCGAATGATGCGGCGGCGCGAGTGAAGGCGCTCAAAAGCAATCTCAAATGCCAAGTCGGTTATCATGCGCACAACAATCTCGGCCTCGCCGTCGGCAATACATTGGCCGCATTAGACGCGGGCGCTGACCAAATCGACGGGACGTTGCGCGGTCTCGGCGCGGGCGCGGGCAACGCCCCGACCGAGTTGCTCGTCGCGGCGTTGGACAAACTCGGTCTGAATCCCGGCATCGATGTCTTCAAATTGCTCGATGCCGCCGAATTTGTCGTCGCGCCGATGATGCCTTTCCAACCGATGCCCGACCGCGACGCGATTGCAATTGGGTACGCCGGTGTGTATTCGACCTTCTTGCTCCATGCGAAACGTCTTGGTGAGCAATACGGCGTTGACCCGCTCGATATTCTCGTCGAACTCGGACGGCGCAAAGCCGTCGCCGGGCAAGAAGATTGGATTCTCGATGTGACGCTCGACCTCGCCAATGCGCAGAAAGAGACGGCGACATAATGCTCGTGCTCAAAGTGACGATGCTCGAAGGCCGCACACCGGCGCAAAAGTCGGCGCTCATCAACCGCTTGACGCAAGCGGCAGTCCGGCATCTCGACGCCGACCCGGATGATGTCCGCGTGATGATTTACGAAATCCCGGCGACGAATTGGGGCGCGGGGGGCGTGTCGTTGGCGGAGAAGCAGAAACAGAATACGTAGATATTTGTAGGGGCGACCCGGCGGGTCGCCCCTACAACGACATCTATTTATTTATAGGGAACAAGCACATGGTACTCTCATCACACGAAAGTACATTGCGCGATATTATTCTCGAAGCGCGGCGGACGAAAGCGACGGTAACAGGACGCAACGAGTCCCGCGAGGTTGACCTCGATGGCGCGTATCGCATACAAGCCTCATTGGGCACAGAACACGACGCGCTCAAGGGTTACAAGTTCGGTCTCATCAGCCCGGCGAAGCAGCAGCAAATGAATCTCGAGACACCGCTTTATGGGCACATCTACGCCGATATGTTGTATGGCGATGTCGTGCCGCTCAGCGATTTTATTCAGCCGCGCATCGAACCGGAAGTTGCGCTCGTGCTGCGCGATGATATTTCAGGTGATGCCAATGCCGGGCAAGTGTGGCGGGCGATTGGTGGCTTTTTCTTGGGTGTGGATATTCTCGACAGCGTGTGGGAAGGCTACAAATTCACGGCGGCAGAAGTCGCGGCGGACAATACCTCCGGCGGCGGCTTCATTCTCGGCCCGGTGTTGTACAGTCAGATGCCGCAAGGGATGCTGCGCATGTATCTCGACGGCGCGTTGCAATGCGAAGGGCATCTGGAAGCGCTCGGCGACCCGGTGACGAGTTTGATGTGGTTGGTGGAGCAAGTCGGGCAGTTACACGCCGGTCAAGTGATTTTTCTCGGCTCACCGGCGGCGTCCGTCCCGGCGAAAGCGGGGGCGCTCGAATTGATTGACGCGCAAGGCAACGCCTTGATTGCAAAATTGATTTGACCGCCCGATAGGGTACGGACGGACCCGATGTATCGCGTCCCTACAATAACGGATTTGTACGGACGGCATAATGCAGGTTTACAAATTAATTCGGTAATATGTTGTTCGTAGGGGCGGTTCGCGAACCGCCCCTACAGAGCCGTCATAGACCATAAACAGTCGCCTTTTGTAGGGGCGACGCATGTGTCGCCTCTACGGTCACGTTACCGGATTATTTTCGATCTGGATAAGGGCACTATTTGAAACGTGAGCGCGGGTAGAAACCCACATCATGTCCAAATAGTCTGCTTGAGCAGACTTGGCATTTGGGTAGCCGGACGGCTTTAGCCTCTGGCGGCACTCCTACATCTTTTATTTTAGAAGGAGCACTTATTAATGGAACATCCTTTTTTTGAGATCACCCATTATATCAACGGCGCGTTCGTCAATGGCGGACGGACGTTTGAGAAACTCTACCCAGCAACCAACGAAGTGATTGGCAGCGTCGCTGAAGCACAAGCCGACGAGGTTGACCGTGCCGTGCAAGCGGCCAAAGAAGCCTTCAAAACATGGGGGCGTATGTCCGCCAAAGAACGGCGTCCGATTTTGCATCGCTTCGCACAGGGCATCCGCGATCATTTTGCGGAACTCGCTCGCATCGAAACGTATGATGTCGGTCGCCCGTTGAGCGAGAACAGCATCCACTACATCGAACGAGCGGCGCACAATATTGAATTCTTTGCAGACTTCGCCGTCATGCACGGCAGCGAAGCCTACCCGATGGACAACGGTTACATCAATTATGTGCTGCGGCAGCCGGTTGGTGTGGCAGCGTTGATTACGCCGTGGAATATTCCGTTATTGCTCGAAACATGGAAGCTCGGCCCGGCGCTCGGCTTTGGCAACACGGTCGTCCTCAAACCGGCGGAAACGACGCCGATTGGCGCGTGGAAGTTGGCACAAATCGCCGACGAAGCCGGTGTGCCGCCCGGTGTCTTCAATGTCATTCAGGGCTTCGGCCCGGACTCCGCCGGTGCGCTGCTGACACAACATCCCGATGTCAAGCTGATTTCGTTCACCGGCGAGACCGTCACCGGCAAGGCGATTCTACGCACGGCGTCCGACACAATGGCGCGGGTCTCGTTTGAACTCGGCGGCAAAGGTGCGAATATCATTTTTGATGATGTCGATATGGAACGGGCGATTAAAGTCAGCTTGCGGTCGTCGTTCCTCAATCAGGGCGAGGTGTGTTTGGCTGGGTCGCGCATTCTGGTGCAACGCGGCATCTACAACGAATTTCTCGAACGCTTCGCCGACGCCACGACTGCGCATTATCGACCGGGCGACCCGATGGATATGAACACGACCCTCGGCGCACTCAACAGCCGCGAACATCTGGAACGGGTCGAGCGCTTCCTCGAAATCGGGCGCAAAGATGGCAACATCGTACTCGGCGGCGACCGGCCTGACTTGCCCGCACCATTTGACAAAGGCAACTTCCTGAATACAACGATTATCACCGAAGCGAATGCCGATAGCGATGTCTGCAAGCTCGAAATTTTCGGCCCGGTCGTGACGATGATGCCATTCGATGATGAAGACGAAGCGATACACATCGCCAACGATGTCGAGTATGGCCTCAGCGCCGTCGTGCAAACGGGCAACGTCGGACGCGCTGTGCGCGTGTCGAGTCAAATTGATGCTGGGACGGTGTGGGTCAACGATTACTTTGTCCGCGATTTGCGCGTGCCATTCGGCGGCATGAAGGCGAGTGGCATCGGGCGCGAAGGCGGCCATTACAGCATGGAATTCTACACAGAAATGAAGAATGTATGCCTAGCGAATCAATAACCCAATACGCGCAACAACTCGACGACGCATGGCAAAATCATGCGCCGATTGAACCCTTCAGCGAGTCGGTGGGTATGACGAGTGTCGATGATGCCTATGCCGTGCAAACCGCGTGGACACAGATGCGGCTTGCACGCGGTGAGCGCATCGTCGGGCGCAAGATTGGCCTGACGAGCAAAGCGATTCAAGAGCAGCTTGGTGTCAGCGAGCCGGATTACGGCAATTTGTGGGCGTCGAGTTATTTCCCGGCGGTCAATGGGCGTGTGCATATCGACTCGTCGCAATTTTTGCAACCGCGCCTTGAAGGCGAAATCGCCTTTCTCATCGGGCGGACGTTGCGCGGGCCGCATGTGACGGCGCAAGAAGTCCTCGCCGCGACGGATGCGATGGCGTTGTCGGTCGAATTGGTGGACAGCCGAGTCGCCGATTGGCGCATCAAGCTCGTCGATACGATTGCGGACAATGCGTCGTATGGCGGCTTCACCCACGGCCCGTGGGACAGCACCCTGCGCGATGTGGATTTGCGCTTGCTCGGCATGACGATTCATCACAATGGCGAACACGCTGCCGAAGGAGTCGGCGCGGCAGCGATGGGGCATCCGGCAGTGTCGGTGTCGTGGTTGGTCAACAAATTGGCCGAGTTCGATGTCGCGCTTGAACCGGGCGATGTGGTGCTCTCTGGCGGCATCACGAAGATGATACCGATTGCGCCGGGCGACCATTTTGTGTTTCGCTTATACGGTCAGCCGTCATTGACGGTGACATTTTCATAATCTACATCGGGCAAATTATTGTTAGGCGGTTCGCGAACCGCTTGTGCGGAAACAACAAACAGGCAGACGAAAGGACAATGCGAAAATAAGATACACCTGAGTATTTGTGTTGAACATCTCAATAATACGTTAAACTATTGACAATAGAAGGAGACTCATAATGAAAAAAGTACGTATTATTTCCATTCTTTTAGTTGCCATTTTGCTTCTGAGCATGATTCCGGGCGTCGGTGCGCAGGATGAAGAATTGCCAGACATCGGCACCATCAAAGTCGGCTACATTCCGATTCTTGGCTTCGCGCCCTATTTCGTGGCGTTGGAACGTGGTTATTTCGCCGAGCAAGGCCTTGATGTCGAACTCGAATTGTTCCGTTCTGGCGACCCGATGATTGCGCCATTGAGTTTGGGGCAGCTTGATGTCGGCGGTGGCGAGACCGGCCCGGCTTTGATTAACGCCTTCAATCAAGGCTTGGATGTGCGCGTGGTCGGCAGTCTCGCGTCGCAACCGGCAGGCTTCGGCGCGGTGCCGCTTCTCGTCCGCACAGAACTCATCGAATCGGGCGAGGTTACCTCCCCGGCTGACTTGGCGGGCAAGAAAGTCGCCGTCAATATTTTGCGCGGCAATGCCGAGTATCTGTTGGCGCGGGCGCTTGAACAAGGCGGCCTGACGATTGAAGATGTCGAGATGGTTTCGATCCCGTTCCCCGAAATGCCGCAAGCCTTGGCAAACGGCGCCGTTGATGCCGCGATTTTGCCGCATCCGTTGGCTGGGCGTGCATTGGGCGACGGTTCGGCCCAAGTTTTGCTCAACGGCGACGAAATCGTCGAAGGCGCACAGAACGGTGTCATCTATTTCGGTCAACGCTTACTGCAACCGGAAAATCGTGAAATTGGCGTTCGCTTCCTCGTCGCCTATCTCAAAGCGGCGCGTGACTTGCAAGACGAAGAGGGTTTCACCTTCCGCACCAATGACGAAGTTGTCTCAGCGATTCAAACATGGACGAATGTCCCCGAACCGGCGATTCGCAACGGTGTCGCATATTTCTTCGATCCTAACGGCGTCATCAATTTAGACAGTACAGCCGATGTCGTCGGGTATCATATTGCAAACGGTTATACGGAAGCAAGCGAAATCGATCTCGACGCGCTCATCATCACCGATTTTCTCGAAGAAGCGTTGGAGCGTGTCGGCGAATTTGAACCGCCGGTTGCCGATGCTGCTGAACCGGCGGCGACAGAAGAAGTTGAAGGTTAATTTTGCATGACTGCTCCTAAAATAGAGCTGCGGGGGTTGGGTAAAATTTACCCGACCCCTCAGGGCGATGTAGATGCGCTGGTAGACATCAACCTGACGGTCAATGACGGTGAATTTTTGTGCATCGTCGGGCCGTCGGGGTGTGGCAAATCAACATTATTGCGCATTCTGGCTGGCATCTACGAAGAGACATCGGGCGAAATCATCGTTCACAAAGCGGACATCGACCGCCCATTGAATTCGGTCGTTTTTCAAGAATACGCCATCTTCCCGTGGCGGACAACACTCGACAATATCGCCTTCGGGCTGGAAATGCGCGGTGTACCGAAACCGAATCGAATGGCGATTGCTCGCGCCTATATGGAAAAAGTCGGCCTGACACGCTTCGCCGACAACTACCCGAATCAATTGTCTGGCGGGATGAAGCAGCGTGTCGCCTTGGCGCGGGCGATGGCAAATGATCCTGAAATTTTGTTGATGGACGAACCATTCGGCGCATTGGATGCTCAAACCCGCGAGGTTATGCAGGAAGAATTATTGCGCATCTGGGAAGAGGACGGCGGCAAGACGGTCGTCTATATCACCCACTCTATTGACGAAGCAGTCATGCTCGGCGACCGAGTCGTGATTATGACGGCGCATCCGGGTCGAATCAAATCGATCCACCCAATTGACCTGCCGCGCCCACGCACGCAACAAATCCGCGGCACGGCAGAATATGCTCACATTGCGCAGGTCATCCGCGAAGACCTCAGCGAAGAAGTGGATAAAGCCCAAGCGATGGAAAGATTGGAAAGCTAAGGTAATGAATTATGGCAACAACAGGTGAAACACTTCAAGCCACAGCCGAAGAGGTGATCCGCAAACATGAAACGAAACGCACAAGATTATTCTACAAGGATGCTTTCTACAAACTGCTTTCGTTGATTTCGCCCTTCGTGTTGTTGGCGATCTGGGAGATTGTGGTGCGAACCGAAATTCTCAACCCGATTTTCTTCCCTCCGCCGACGGAAATCTTCAAGACGATGATTGAAATGGTACAAGAACCGGACGCCGGTGGTTTCCTGTTGCAAGACCACATCGCCATTTCGCTGCGGCGTGTCATTCTCGGTTTCTTGCTGGGTACAATTCCCGGTCTCATTCTCGGTTTACTCATCGGTTGGTTTCGCAGTGTACGCGCTTTCTTCGACCCCATCATCGCCGCGACTTATCCAATACCCAAAATTTCGCTGCTGCCGCTCATGTTGGTGATTTTTGGTTTTGGCGAGACGAGCAAAATCGTGACTGTCGCGATTGCCGGTTTCTTCCTCGTCTTGATTTCGACCGCCGCCGGGGTCACCCAAATCGATCATGTTTTGATTCAGGCTGCCGAGAATTACGGCGCGAAACGTTCAAAGCTGTTCACGAAAGTCATCCTCCCGGCGACATTGCCGTCAATCTTCACCGGCTTGCGCTTATCGCTGGGCATCTCGCTGTTGATTGTCGTCGCAGCCGAGTTCATCAACACCAACAGCGGCATCGGCTTCTTAATTTGGAGTAGCTGGCAAGTGTTGGCGGTCAAGAAAATGTATGCCGGGTTGATTGTGATCGCAGCGCTTGGTTTGTTTTTCACAAGCGGGCTTGAACGTATCGGGCGTTTCTTGATGCCATGGGCCGGCGATATTCAAAGCCGCACGAAGTGATGTAGCTGTTTCGCTGTCAGCATTTCAGTCTGTCAGTAGTCAGATGTTTTAATTGAAGATAATCACTGCAAAGACGCAGACGTAAAATCGCGAAATCTTTATAAACCGCCAAGAGCGCCAAGAAGTTTGTGAGTCCTTGGCGTACTTTGCGACTTGGTTGGTTATCATAAATTTTCTCCACGTCTCTGCGGTGACGATGATATTTTTTTGAGGAATACGATGCCATCAATTGAAAGCATTGGTCATGCGCTCGTTTTCAAAGTTGATGCGAGCAGTGTGCCACAAGTGAATTTACCGCACGACTCGAACACGGTCGCTATCCGCGTGCAGAGTCGTGCGCTCGAAGGGATGCAAAAAGAGGCCATCGTCCACTATGGGCCGACAGATACCACATGGCGCATGGTTTGTGATGAAGGGCCGTATCTCAATGGGACAGACCTCGCGCCGTTCCCGCTCGCATTTTACACGGCGGGGATGGCCTTCTCATTCGTCGAAGAATTGCTCAAACACGCCGAGACACGCGGCATAACCATCAATTCGCTCAAAGTCACGCAGGACAATTATTACACGATGGAAGGCTCTGCATTGCGCGGCGATATGACCGGCGGCGCGAAGCCGGTTGACATCGACGTTGCGCTTGATGCGGACGCATCGCCGGAGGCGATTCGCGAAATAGTCAAGCAAGCTGAAGCAACATCGCCGCCGCAATCCTACATGCGCGATGTGTTGCGAAATACATTCGCAATTTGTTTCAATGATCGTCCGGTTCCGACAAAGCGAGTCGCCCCTTCGCCGAATCCCTTGCATCCTGATCCTGAGCCGGTTATTGATACGGCGACTCCATTGGATGCGGATGCGTATCAAGCAGACATCATCACAAAATTGTCGGCGGCGGAGACAGTCTTCAATGTCGAGGGGGGCGCAGGGAGCAGTTTACAATCGGAGCAAAAGCGCACACTGCATGTACGCGGCATCGCCACACTGCGCGACGACGGCCTCAAAGAAGTGGTCGTACAGCTCTTCAAGCCACTTGGCAGCACCTTCCGCTTTTTGAGCGATGATGCCGCCGATGTTGGTGGGCAAGAACGCGCCCCGTCGGGGTTGGCCTATCTGTCCGCCGGGGTCGGTTTCTGCTTCATGACGCAGATTGGCCGTTATGCGCACATCGTCAAGCAGCCGCTCGACTCATACGGCATCGTGCAAGACAATATCTACCATTATGGCGATGATGTCAGCGTCGCCGACCCGGTCGATACACATGTCTATGTACGCTTCGACTACAACGATGAAGATGCACAAAAGCTCGTCGATATGAGCGAACAAACGTGTTTCTTACACGCGGCGATGCGTACCTCGAATCGCACCCGCATCAAGATCGGCGATGAGGAACTCACGCTCCGTCAACTTTGACGCAAGCGTCACAAACCTTAAACCACTATCTTTGTCGTAGGGGCGTCTTGCCGGGCCGCCCCTACGATCATACTGCTGAATTATTATTAGGTTGTGTTGACATTTCATAGATTGATGCGGAATCAAGTGACGCCAACGCAGAGCAATCGTTCCGTTGGGGCATTGCGTGCAATGCCCTGAAGGG
>RFIA01000250.1 GCA_003695675.1 Chloroflexota bacterium | reverse complement strand
GGGGCATTGCGTGCAATGCCCTGAAGGGTTTAGCAAGCTAAACCCCAACGATTGTCCCCTATTTTTGCATCAAAGCGCAAATGTCAACAGAGCCTAAATTCTGAATGAAGTGACGTGTGATTTCCAAATATTGTGAATGATGTTCTTGTATTTTGTACCAAGAGCATCCAATATATTTCGTATGCTTCACATCAGATCGAGACACAAATAGACGAAATTTCGTGTCGAATCGTTATACAATCTGGATATTGTGTTGTGCGGGGGTTTCCTCGACAATAGACGAAGATACGCGCTCAGATGGGCGCGGTCATATCTTGGGCCGAACATCAGTGTTTATATAAGATAGAAGAGGAGCATGTGTCTGACTTAACAGACAGTAGCAGCTATTTGCAGGGCGTTAGCTCGTTCTATAAGGCGAAACGTAAAGCCTTTTGGCAAGAGATTTTGAGTCACTTTGGTGGCAAGTCTGCCGAATTGCTGAGCTTCGACGAAATCAAAAAACGGCTGCGGCTGCGCGAAGAACATTATCGCGGCTTGCAGGATATTCCGGTGGACAGGATCGTCGGCAGTGTCGGGCGCTATCGTGATTTCACGAGCACGTTTTTGCCGAAGAAAGACGAAATGGTTGAGCGATGGAGTCGCATCTATGCACAGACTCATAGTCTTGGCGGCCTGCCACCGATTGAAGTTTATCAGGTTGACGATGTGTATTTCGTGCGCGATGGCAATCATCGCGTTTCGGTCGCGCGACAAATCGGCGCGCCGACCATTCAAGCCTATGTGACCGAATTGCCGACCGGTGTTGATCTCGAACCGGGCATGAGTGAAAAAGAACTCGAAGCGGCAGAAGCACATGCGCTCTTTTTGGAGACGACGAAGCTGAATACAACGCGCCCGCATCATCAACCGATCAAGTTGACCGAACCCTCACGTTATCATGAATTGTTGGGGCATATCTTTTTGCACGCGAGTTTGTTGGAACGCGAACGCGGCGAAGCGGTGACGACCGAAGAAGCAGCAGCAGACTGGTACGACAACATCTATCGTCCTGCCGTCACGCTCATTCGCAAGTACAATATGCTGGAGCTGTTCGACGAACGCAGCGAGGCCGACCTGTATCTGTGGATGGTTGACCATCTGCGCGAGGTGCGCGAGGCTTTCGGCGACGAAGCGCGGTCGAAGCGCTTCAGCGACGCGATTGTCGATTTCTTGACCGAGCGCAAAATTCCTGTGCCGAAAGATTTGCTGTACGAACGCGACCCTTCCGTCATCGTGACTGAGACACAAGCGATGAAGGCTGTCGAAGCCAATGGCAATGACACCGAGCATGGGGCGCATCACAACGAACAAGAAACAGAAAGCTAACACATGCCGCACCTAATTATCGACACCGACGCCGGAATCGACGACGCCCACGCCTTGATGATGGCGCTCAAACATCCAAATGCCGACATCGCGGCGATTACGACTGTCAACGGCAATGTCGAAGTCGAACAGGTGACGCGCAATGTGGCCAAAATCCTCGACGCTTGCGGTGTGGATGCCCCCATATATCAGGGGGCGTCCGCGCCACTCGTCGCGCCGCATTTTTTCGCGAAGCATGTGCATGGTGATGACGGTCTCGGCGATGCGAACTTGCCGGAGTCGCCGCGCACGGCAGAAGACGAACACGCCGTCAACGCTTTGTTGCGCATGGTCGATGACGCGCCCGGCGAGTACACCCTCGTCGCGCTCGGCCCATTGACGAATATCGCCCTCGCCGCCCGCTTAGACCCGACGTTCCCGTCGAAGCTCAACGATTTCATCTTCATGGGTGGGACGATTGCCGCGCACGGCAATGTCAGCTTTGTCGCCGAATTCAATATCTTCGTTGACCCCGAAGCGACGCATATCGTGCTTGATTCCTTCCCAATGGCGACGATGCTCAGTTGGGAGACGACGATGCAGCACAGCATCGATTGGAATTGGGTGATAGCGTGGCTGGCGGCCGATACACCACTAGGGCGCTTCAACGCGGCGATCTCACAACAAATCATCAACTTCGGCAAAAGTGTCGGCGGCGAGTCCGCTGGGTTCGCGATGCCCGACCCGCTTGCGATGGCCGTCGCCTTAGAGCCGGACATCGTGCTGGAGGCACAGACGCAATATATGTCGGTCGAACTCAACGGCACGCACACACGCGGGCAAACCCTCGTCGATTGGGTTGACCGTTACAAACAGCCGCACAACATCAGGCTCATCACGCAGGTCAATCTCGACCGCTTCCGCGAATTGTTGCTGCAAACTGTGCAGTAATGTTACCCACGAGTAACTACTCAGGTTGTATCTTTAGTCAAAAGAACAGTAAAAAGATTCACCGCAAAGACGCAAAGTGGCAAAGACCGCAAAGGATTTTATCAGGAAACTTGGCGTTCTTGGCGTCTTAGCGGTTCCATAATCGTTTCATCCTGCTCGTTTGATGCCTGTATGCTGAGTAGATACTTCTCATCTTTTGTTAATCCACCTATGACGGAAGTTTTCGCCCCTCAATGTTGTCAATAAGATACATGCAGATTGTTGTTTTTAGTGTTAGTAAAGGAGTGTTGTAATGTTAGGCCGAAATACATTTCAAGAACAGCTCGAAAATCGTGTGGAAAAGCTGGACTCTGCCATCCTCAAAGTAGAGGAACATGTTGACCTCGCCATCGCAAAGCAAACGCAATATCTTCAAATGTTGGCGAAATTGCGTGCCCGTCGCGAGCGTGCTCAGCAAAAGTTGGAAGCGGCACGTAATGGTGAAGTTCCTGTGTTCGAGACGTTACCGCTTGGTGTTGAGCACACGTTGGAATCATTCCAGAACAGTGTTGAGCGCAAATGGTACGCGGTCAAAGATAAATGTGAGCAGGTTGCATCCTTCGTTCGGCATCGCTAATTCGTCGCTGATGTCGTCAAGCAGGCTCGCGATGATAACAGTGGGTTCAACGTAATCGCAACGCATTGTTGCCCATAAAAACAAGATGACTATCATACCGTGATAAGAGGTCTCCAGTATGCTGCGTGACCTCTTGTGATTCCAAGCGGAAAGAACATTTACTTTGCGTTCTTGGCGTCTTTGCGGTTTAATTGATGCACATCGCGCAATCGAGCATACAGGACAGTTCTCATGCCTCATTACATCTGCGTGACATGCGGCACACAATTCGCCGCGAGCGACGCGCCGCCGCCGAATTGCCCCATCTGTGAAGATGAGCGGCAGTATGTCAATTGGGATGGTCAACAATGGACGACGCTTGACGACCTACGCACAACCCATCGCACCGTCATCAAACCGGTTGAGCCGAATCTGACGGGCATCGGCATGGAACCGGGTTTCGCCATCAATCAACGCGCCTTACTTGTGCAGACACCGCATGGCAATGTGTTGTGGGATTGCATCACGACGATTGATGACGCCGCCATCGAAGCGATTCAAGCGCTCGGCGGCATCGACGCGATGGCGATTTCGCATCCGCATTATTATTCGTCGATGGTCGAGTGGAGTCATGCCTTTGATGCGCCGATATACCTCCATGCCGACGAACGCGAGTGGGTCATGCGGCCTGATGATGCGATTGTCTTTTGGCAAGGCGAGACGCACGCTTTATGGGACGGCATCACGCTGATTCGCTGCGGTGGGCATTTCGATGGGGCGCAGGTGTTGCATTGGGCAGCCGGTGCTGATGGCAAAAGCGCTCTCCTCGCCGGGGATGTCATCATGGTCGCGAATGACCGGGCGCACGTCACATTCATGTACAGTTACCCGAATTACATCCCGCTTTCGGCGAGCAAAGTACGGCGCATCGTCGCCGCGGTGGAACCCTTCGCTTATGACCGCATCTACGCCGCGTGGTGGAATCGCACGATATTCACTGACGCGAAAGCCGCCGTCAAACGCTCCGCCGAGCGTTATATCAAGGCGATTGCGGAGTAGGGGCATAGCGCTGCCCGATGTTCAAAGGCTTGTCCGATAATGAGACATGGACAACGTTGGCGACAGCATGGGTTGGCTCGCTATGGTGCGGATGTGATTACCGTACCGAAATATAATGAACCCAACGCTTGGTCGGCAGCGTGGCGATCTTGGTTGAGCCGTCGTCGCCAAGTGATTGAAACCGTATTGGCCATCTTAGCGGGTGTTTTTGATATTAAACACCTGCAAGCACACTCGCGTTGGGGACAATTTACCCGTTTAGCGGCTAAAATTGCCGCTTACAATTTTGGCATCTGGATCAATCGTTTGTTGGGGCGTCCTGATTTAAGTCATGAGACCCTGTTATGCTAAAACAATTTGCGGACAAGCCTTTCAACATCTGGCGGCTCAACTGCATAAGTTTTGATTATGATAACATCGATTAAGTGGCGAAACTCGCTGATTGCGTACACCTTACTCGCCCGCCCGATGGTGCTCATCGGCATTGTACTGGTATACACCGTCGGCAGTTTGATTGCGCGGGCGCTTGGCACTGCTTACGACTTCACCGCATTTGGAGTCGGCTTAGCAGCGCTATTGTTGGTCTCCATCGGAGTCGATTACGCCAACGAATATGCCGATGTCGAAACCGACGCGCTGACTCATCGCACACTGTGGTCAGGCGGCAGCGGCGTTCTACCACAGGGCAGCGTGCCCCAACATCGGGTGCTCTTCATCGCCCGCCTGCTGATCGGACTCGGTTTGTTGACCGGCCTGCTGGCGACGCTCAGCGAAATCCTCAACGCCGCGTCGCTGTTGTTGTTGATAATCGGCGCGGTCGGCGGATGGGTATACTCCATGCCACCGCTTGCATTGGCGTGGCACGGTTGGGGCGAGTTGACGAATGCCGTACTCGGCGGACTCGTGCTGCCGTTGTATGGTTACACGGTGCAAACTGCCACATTGACGGCAGATGTGACGTTGGCCTGTCTGCCATTCGTGTGTTTTATTTTCCTCAATATGTTGGCGACGACGTGGCCCGACCGCCATGCGGATGCACAAGTGGGTAAACGGACGCTAGCGACGCGCTGGTCGGCGAAACACTTGCGTCTGTTATATATCTTCGCCGCTATCTTAAGTTATGCGATATTGGCCGCGCTCAATAGCACGCTGCCGCGCGAAGTCCTCATCGCGAGTGTGCCCGCCATCCCGTTGATTGTCTGGGCAGCGCGGGGGTATACCCGCGGCGCTTCGCCCATCGCGACCGTCATCGCTATGAGCACCTTGCTCACATTACAGATGGCCGCATGGTTCATCGTCGGTTGACTATCCACCTGCTTCATTCAAACGTTATCGAGTTCATTGTACATTGCCGAGCGACGCGGAAATTCGTTGCCGAGAATCGCCTCATCGACATAATCTTCAAAATTGTCCAATGTGAATAGCATGATTAGGTTGTGTTGACATTTCATAGATTGATGCGGAATCAAGTGACGCCAACGCAGAGCAATCGTTCCGTTGGGGCATTGCGTGCAATGCCCTGAAGGG
>RFIA01000033.1 GCA_003695675.1 Chloroflexota bacterium | reverse complement strand
TTGGAAGAGGTGTGCTGGAAGGATGCCGAAGTCGTCAATGTTGTCAATATTATTACAAGCCGGTGTGTTAAATGTGATGACAACGGTTTGTGGATCAGGTGCCTCTACCGATGCAATGAAATCAAGGACACTGCCTCGCGGAGACGATGTTAAGCCACTCTCGACAGCGCGGAAGGCGTACAGATAGTCTGCTGATGTCACCGGGGTGCCGTCCGTCCAAAACATATCGTCGCGCAGCGTAAAGGTATAAACCAGACCATCGTCCGAGATTGTCCAGTCTGTTGCCAAACTGCCGGGTGTACCGGGCATATAAACACCCGTGGCTGGGTCCGGATTGATAATATCCGGGAAGATACGGTTAATCACGAATCCAGACGCAGTGTCGTTGGCAAGGATCGGATTCATTGTGGCAACATCATCGCCCTGATTGGGCGCGATGACGATACCGCCTTCGCCGCCCTGAGCGAAAATGGTGGAGGCAGCCAGTACGCTGATGAGCATAATCGCTGCACCAATAATAAGAAACTTAATCAGATGCTTCATGTGTTGCTCCTTAAAACTTTATAGTTATAAAATTTGTTACGTCTCACCCAATGGGCAAATCATTGAATGAGTTTGCAACCTATATTTTCCCACACACAAAGTACGCAGGTGTGAGCCGAGAGGTTCAATTTTGCTTAGATATGATGAATTCTATACATTGTCGATCATGATTGACAACTCAATCGGTTACAACTGGTATACAAAAACCCCTACCAACTCGATAGGGGTTTGTCATGAGTATGTCGGGGCGACAGGATTTGAACCTGCGACCTCTTGCACCCCATGCAAGCACGCTACCGGACTGCGCCACGCCCCGAACTTGCTTAAGTATAGCGGAGACGAATTGAGGCTGCAAGTTAAAATTCGCGAATTGTCATGTGGATATTCTCCGTTCAGATGATATACTCACATTGAGTTAAAACATCCTTCTGTTGATTTTAGATATACCGCATCAATCAAATGATCGTTGGCATTTGCACCATTGAACTTCATTTACCGGGAATCGCTTCTTTGAAGCAAAAACGCAGTGTGATCAAACCCTTGCTTTCCCGAATCCACAAGACATTTAATGTTTCTTCCGCCGAAATCGATGCACATGATGTGTGGCAATCTGCTGTGATAGGCATTGCTGTGGTGAGTAATTCAACTGTTCATGCTCGGCGGGTGCTCAATAATATTCTTCGGTGGATTGAGCAAAATTATCCGGATGTTTATATCTCTGGCGAAAATATTGAAATTCTATGAGTAATTGTGCGTGGTATTAGGTGGGCGTGAATTCAATAGGGTATACTCAATCGGATAATATTTGGTTGATTATTTTACAGAACAGTCTGGAGAAAAAACGTTGAATCTTCATGAATATCAATCGAAATTGCGCTTTGCTGAATATGGCATTCCCATATTGCGCGGTAAGACGGCTACAACGCCCGATGCTGCTTACGAAATCGCCAATGAACTAGGTGGCACGGTTGTGGTTAAGGCTCAGGTATTGGTTGGCGGACGTGGTAAAGCGGGTGGCGTTAAGTTGGCAAAATCTGCGGATGAAGCAAAGCAACATGCGGAAGCCATCCTCGGTATGAATATCAAAGGATTGACGGTTCGCCGGGTACTAATTGACCCGGCTGCGGATATTGCGAAGGAAATCTATCTCGGCATTACGAATGACCGTGCTGCTGGCCGGGCTGTCATGATGGCTTCGTCTGAAGGTGGTGTCGAAATTGAAGTTGTCGCCCGTGAAAACCCACAAGCACTTATTCGGGTGCATATTGATCCATTTCTTGGCTTGCGGGATTATCAAGCTCGGACATTGGCAATTGGCATCGGGTTGCCGCGTGAACATTGGCGAGCATTCGGGAAAATTGCGCATAGTCTGTATGAATGTTATGTCGGCAATGACGCACTATTGGCAGAAATTAACCCACTGGTCATTACAGGTGATAACGAACTGCTGGCATTAGATGGCAAAATGTCGATTGATGATAATGCGCTCGACCGCCATCCCGACATCGCTGAAATGCGCGATACCGATGCTGAAGCGGCGGCTGAAACTGAGGCGCGCAAAGCTGGTCTGAGTTATGTCAAACTTGATGGACAGATTGGCTGTATGGTGAATGGTGCCGGGCTTGCGATGGCGACGATGGACATCACAAAATTGTATGGTGGCGATGAGGTTGGCCCGGCCAATTTTCTCGATATTGGTGGCGGCGCAAAAGCTGAAACAGTTGCCGCCGCGTTACGAATCATTCTCGCCGACCCGAATGTGAAGTCGGTGTTATTTAATATTTTTGGCGGCATTACTCGTGGTGATGAAGTTGCTAGGGGTATTTTGCAGGCACTTGATGAAGTGAAAACCGATGTGCCGATGGTCATCCGGCTTGTCGGTACGAATGCCGAGGAAGGACGCGCGATTATCGATAGCGCCAATATCGCCAATCTTTCGAGCGCAGCGTCATTAACCGAGGCGGCTAAGAAAGCTGTCGAACTTGCGAAAGGGGCAATGTAATCATGGCAATATTGGCCGATAGCAACACGCGCTTGATTGTACAAGGCATTACTGGTGGCGAAGGCAGCTTTCATACCCAACAAATGGTGGAATATGCGCCGGAAACGATTGTTGGTGGTGTGACGCCGGGTAAAGGTGGCGAGTGGGTACATGGCAAGCCAGTCTTCGATACTGTAGAGGCTGCTGTTGACGCCACTGGCGCGAACGCGAGTGTCATCTTTGTGCCGGGACGTTTTGCCGCCGATGCGATTTATGAAGCGGTCGATGCTGGTATCGGATTGATTGTGTGCATCACCGAACACATTCCTGTACATGATATGATGCGTGTTTATGATTATATTAAAGATACCGACAGTCGTCTCGTCGGGCCAAATTGCCCGGGATTATTGACGCCCGGACAAGCCAAAATCGGCATCATGCCCGGTTATATCGCGACACCCGGTTATGTCGGCGTTGTCTCGAAAAGCGGTACGCTGACGTATGAGGTTGTTTATGCGCTGACGAATGAAGGCATGGGACAGACGACGTGTATCGGTATCGGTGGCGACCCTATTATCGGGACGAATTTTGTCGATGTGCTGCAAATGTTTGAAGATGACCCCCAGACGGAAAAGGTCGTCCTCATCGGTGAAATTGGTGGACGTGCTGAAGTCGATGCTGCTGACTTCATCAAGGCAAATATGACGAAGCCGGTTGCAGCCTTCATCGCCGGGAAGAGTGCGCCAGAAGGGACGCGCATGGGACATGCCGGGGCGATTGTTGAAGGCGGCGAAGGGACGGCGGCTGAGAAGATTGAGGCGCTTGAAGAAGCCGGTGTTCGTGTCGCCAGCAATCCAGAAGAGATTCCGGCATTGTTGAAGTAGCAAGTTGCAATCGACTGAAATTGGATGAGGCGCATCAACCACAGGTGCGCCTTTGTGTTATTTCTCAATATGTATCAATACCTCACTGAGCGATTTCTTACCAATGGCGGGCACCTGCGCATCATCTCGCGGGTAGCCGACCGGGATGACGACGAAGGGGCGTTCATTTGGTGGACGCTCTAATATTTGCGACAGAAACCCCATCGGACTCGGTGTGTGCGTTAGTGTCGCCAACCCCGCGAGGTGCAAACTCGTCAGCAGAATGCCGACAGCAATACCGACCGATTCCTCGCTGTAATAATGCTTGTATTTGATTTCTTCGCCAGTTTCTGGATCATGTTTGATACCATACGCCTGTCGAAAGACGACAATCAAATAGGGCGCGTCTTCGAGATGCGGTTTGTGCCAATCAGTGCCGAGTGGTGCGAGCGCTTCGAGCCATTCGGCACTCATCCGTTTTTCGTAACTCTCGCGTTCTTCTGCTTCGGCGGCAAGGCGTATCTGATGTTTGATGTTCGCATCGCTGATGACGACGAATGTCCATGGCTGTTGGTTCGCGCCCGATGGGGCGGTCGCAGCGGCAGCGATAGCATTTTCAATGAGTTCAAATGGGACGGGTTTGGATGAGAAATCACGGACAGTACGGCGTGTTCTAATCCGTGCAAGGAACTCTCGCGAATTGGCGAGTTGCTCTTCAGGCGAAAGATGTTTGAATTCCAGTGGTTCAAATACGGGCTGTTTTGTCATTGTTTGCGCTCTCTGATATTCAGACCATTTCGACACTTTGTCGCTGAATCCAACCTTGCCGACCATCGGGCAAGACGAAGCGTATCCAACCATTGTTCTCTTCGAGTATGCGGACTTCGGTCGCGACATGCAACTCAAATATTTTTAGGTAACGCTGTTCATCTGGCCCCGTTAGCACCGGTGTGGTTTCTTCGACAACGACAGCCGCCGGTCGATAGCGTTCAGTATAGAGCCGCCCACCATACAGAATTGCTGCTATCAATACGATGATTCCAAAGATAAGCAACGGCATTATCAGATTGCTGCGCCACTGATGCTTTATAGCAGCGACACTCGCTAGCATAAACCACATCGTCCATGCAATGAATGTCATCCAACCGAGTTCGTTGGTGCGGAAGGTGGTTGCTGTTAACGCGGTGAGATTGTCGGTAAATGGCACGACTTCATCTTGTACGTCAACACGTCGTGAGCGTATCAACGCGATGTTGGTATTAATGTCGATGTCTCGCGGTGCATATTCTAAAGCGCGAAGAAAGTTGAGCAAACCACGCCCCGTGTCGCCGGACTCATAATAGGCATTGCCGAGATTGAAATAGACGGCTTCTGTTTTTACGCCTACGTTAATCAGCGATGTGTACAGTGATATGGCTGTTTCGTAATCTGCATTGAGATAAGCAATCTCCGCTTGATGGATGATGCTGTCGATGTCATCCTGTGCATGTAAGTGTTGCGCTATGACGCAGGCTGTTAAAATCAGTATGCCACATAGTGCCAGCGTTCTATACCTCAATATTGTTGAATAGTTTGCTGTCATTGTTGCTTCCAGAAGCGATCAATCTGCATCAATGTTTGATTGGTGCGATCAATCAGACGTTTGGAATTATTGGCTGCGTTGGGTGTGAATTGTACCTGATGCGCTGTATCAAGGCAGGCGAACAAGTCTGTCATCATATCGTTGGGGATGTCTCGCTGGCGCATCGCTTCACGCATAACTTCTGTGTTGAGTTCGCCGGTTGCGATTTGCAACTGCGCGGCAAAATAAGCGAAGATAGCCTCGCCGATCAAACGGTGCGCTGTAACCGTATTTTGTTTCCTCGCAGCGCTCAAGCGACGGCGAGCGTGCTTCAAAGCGCTGATGTTTTGTTTTGCTATGGTGCGACGATGGGGACGATTGCGCCATCCCCATACACTGGCAGCAACGAACACTATAGGCGGAAACACCCACATTAACGCAAAGATTATTTTTGCCAGGTTGTTGCTATTGGTTGTGATATTGGCATTGATAGCCTTCAATGGCAGCGCTTGCCGTTGAATCGTCAAATTTGTGTTTGATGACGGCGGCAAATTTTCAGGTTGTCCGTCTGCCGGTGGGATGATGTCGAGCGTGATTTCTGTTGTGCTGATGGTGCGATAATTGCGGACTGTCGGGTCAAAATAATGCAAGTCAATCGCGGGGAGAATTTGCGAGCCGGCTTCGGAAGGGACGAGCAGCCACTCAAATATGCGGGTGTCCGTTTGTTGTGATGGATTTTCTGAGGCCGGAATAAAAATTGTGTCGCTGTCGTAGATACGCCATGTTGTATCGACCGGGATTTCGGGCGGCGTCATCTGTTCGAGATTGCCGATGCCGGTGACGGTGATGGTCAGCCGAAGTGGGTCACCAAAGGGGAGCGATTGCCGGTCGATTGTGCCACGCATCTCGAATTGCCCGACGGCCCCGTTGTAACCATCGGGTGCGCCCTCCGGCAGTGGCACAGCTTGTATGGTGATGGCTTGTGTCAAAATAGCTTGCTCAGGACGAAAGACACTTTCTGGAAAGACGAGACTCGCTGGGGCGATTGTTAGCTCACCGGCGCGGGTTGGATACAGATAAGTGTCAATCGTTTGCACGCTGTACTGCCGGTCGTTGAGAAAAGCGACGTCAGGCAATGCGTCACGTTCTTCGACATCTTGCTGCCAAAAATCTTGAAATTCAGGCGGGACGTATTGCGGGCAGCCGACCACCGTTTCGTCATCGCAATCTTCAAGCAATACAGCATTGTAGAACCGAAAGCTGTAAGTAATTCGCTCGCCGACAAAAGGCGTTGGGTTATCGATGACTGCCTCGACAAAATAATCTGGCCCATTTTCCTGCGCGTGAGTAACAGCAGCAAATGACATGATTATCATAAAGATGAAAATAAAACGGCACATCACAATTACCAATCTTGACTTGTTTGCGGATTGGGTTCGGTTTCTGTTTCGAGTACTTCGCGTAATGTTTGTTGTTCTTGTTGCAGCGCGTCCAATAGGCGCTCAGCCTCTTCTAGTGTAATGCGTCCTTCCACCATCGGGGTAGGGGTATTGGGCACACCGCCGTCGCCTGTATCGCCATCAATCGGCGTTGCTGATGGGTCAGGCGGGGCTTGCTCCGGTGGGGGAGGTGTCGGCGTCGGATTATCGAAGTCGCCCGGATTGTCGGTGGGTGTTGCTTCTGGGTCGGC
>RFIA01000249.1 GCA_003695675.1 Chloroflexota bacterium | reverse complement strand
GCCTTCGACGCCATTTGATGTTGTCGCTTGCGAATCGTCGAATTTTGCGGCGCAAGGTCGACCGAATCGACATTGCCGCCGCGAATTTGCTTGATCGCTTCTTTCGCCTCACGTATCGCTTGTCCGAAAGGGTCGTGCGAACCCGATTCCAGCTCAAACAAATCGATGAGAAAACTCTCCATTTGTGAAACGGTGTTGGCACGCAGCACATAAATCGGCTTCCCAATACGCTCAGCGTCGGCAATCAAGCGCGGTCGTTGGCGATAATGATTCTTCAACGTCACAATAGCGTCGGCTTCGTCAAAGTCATCCACAATGATGAGCGGCACATTGAGCCGCTTCGCCGATTGATAGAGGCGATTGCGGGCGACCCCATAAGCGTAAATATGCAGGGTTTGCAGCGCACGACCTTCAGCAGATTCAGGTTGCGCGAACAACGCTATTTCAGATTGTCCATTGCGCTTGCCATGTTTGGCGGTGGGCGTGCGCCCCCGCCCGCCGCGCATATTGTGCCCGACGTGTTCACCAACGCTGGGCAGCGGCTCAGGTTGGGCCGTTTCGACATGAATATCGCCATGCGCATCGCGAGTCCGCACCTCGACAGGTAATGGGCGACCGCGCAGCAGCGCATCGACACCGGAAGCAACGTCATCATGCACGACGAGTTGGTCGCGTGTTTGAATTTCGATCAAGACATCGAAGGTCGAAGGCGCCCGGCGTTCGAGGACGGTCTTCTGTGTGCCGCGACGTCGCGCTTCATCATCCGAAAGTGTGACCGACTCGATCCCGCCGACGAGATCAGACAACGTGGGATTCAACAGCAAATTGTTGAGCGTATTCCCATGTGCCGTCGCGATGAGTTGCACACCGCGCTCCGCGATGGTGCGAGCCGCCATCGCTTCGAGTTCGCGGCCAATTTCGTCGATGACAATCACTTCCGGGTTATGATTCTCGACCGCCTCAATCATCACCTCGTGTTGCAAATCCGGTTGTGCGACCTGCATCCGTCGTGCCTTGCCGACTGCTGGGTGCGGCACATCGCCATCGCCGCCGATCTCGTTTGAGGTATCGACGATGACAACACGACGATTCTCGGCCAAGACACGCGCTGCCTCGCGCAGCATCGTCGTTTTGCCGACGCCGGGCGGGCCGAGCAACAACACACTGCGCCCCGAAAGCACAAGGTCTTGGATGATGTCAATCGTGCCATAAACTGCGCGACCGACACGACACGTCAAGCCGACAATCTCACCGCGGCGATTGCGTATCGCCGAAATACGATGCAAGGTGCGTTCGATACCGGCGCGATTGTCGGCATCGAAATCGCCAATGCCCGCGATGATGAGTTCAAGATCATCGATTGTGATTTCATCTTCTGATAAGACAACCTCGCCATCAACATAACGTGCTGTCGGCACACGACCGAGATCAAGCACGATCTCAAGCAAATTATTCATATCGCCAAATTGTTCGAGCATGTTAATTAACTCGTCCGGCAATATTTCCTTGAGTTGGTCGAGGTCGTCGGTAATCCGCTGTTCCATAGAGTTCGATTTCGCTCCTGCATGATTGATGTACCAATGGCTCGCCGGTGCTTTCGGTCGGTGGGCGGACAGAGTTGACCGCCGCATCTAACCGATGTTCCAATCGTGGGAACGCAGTTGGGCGAACACCGGCGGCAATATGCTTGACCATGACAGCTTGTTGGCTGTGTAATGCAAAATCTTGTTCGACTAGCATTTCGTCAAGCCATTCTTGATAACGACGCACGCCGACAAAAACCGGCACCTTGACCGCCCGTGGGATGCGTGCAATCGTTGCTTCGATGACAAGATTGGTCTCGTGGTAAATGTCCGGATGTAAGCAGGGTGACAAAAAGACACCTTGCTTGCCTTCGCGCACGCCGATATATCCTTCTACCCGGCCATTCTTGCGATAGACGAAGCCGGTATCGTCTTTTGTCGGCAACACGATTTGTTGAATCAAACGCGGAGTCAAATTGCAATAGAGGATATTCACATCATGCCAATCATCCGACGAAAATTCAAACAAATCGCCCGGCAATTGCGCTTCAACATGAGCGTCGGGCGTTTGCGCGTCGCGCCGCCAAATTTCCTGCCTTGCATACACCGCATACCCGGCACGACGCAATGTTTTGAATAACGGCAAATCTTCGTCAACTTCTGCCGTCATCAAATGTGCCCCATGTTTGCCCGCCTCACTCGCCATCGCATCCAACACATGCAACCACGGCGTTTCGTCAATATCTTCGCTGTCCTTACCCGGCGCGATATACACAATACGCGCGTATTTCTTGTGTGGTGTGAGGCGAAATTGCCCGACGACTTCCTGCTCTTCGGCACGGGTGACGAGCGTTTGCAAACCCGACTGCCACCATATCAAGGAAGACAATAGGGCATCGTGTGCGTTTGGTTCGCGCGTAAACCCCACTTCGCTGTCCAACATGACAGCACAACCGCGCAGCCGTGTCACGAGCGGAATATCGACAATTTTTATCGACCGTGTATGATTCTGTATGCCCGGCATAGAGACCTCTTTTCCCGAAGCTAATCCGTTCTCTCACAATTTATGCTCGCCACTGCATTGCATATCAAAACACACGCAGCCGGGCGAAAGTTGCGTGTTGACAGCCAATTGGGTTGGGCAAACTTTACACAAGGAAAGCAAAAATATGAGATGTGATGTGAAATGATAATTTTCATCCTGCACAAATTGTATCACTTTTGATGTTTACATGACAAGTCCACCACGCAATACTCAGGTCATATTGATCATCACATGAGACTTAACCGATGACCTACTCATTATATGAACCGCAAAGACACAGAGCGCCTTCTCTGTAGACTCTGCGACCCTGCGTCTCTATGTTGGAGCGTTTATTCGTATCTATGCACCAATCCATGTTAGAGATGGCGAACAGCATGTATGCTGGCCCTACATCGTCGCGAGAACCTGTAGGGACGCGCTACTGTGCGTCCGTTGCTGATTCGGCGCGTAAAATCTCATGGATAGGTGCATAATGACATCTGAGTCGTTACCACGGTCGTATAGACATGAATAAATACCTGAAGGGATTATAACGGGTCATAAAGGACTATTCAAGATTGAGTTGCGATGGTAAAGCATGGTACTATAATCGTCGCAACGCGCCGGCTAATCTGCTTATATCTCTTCATCCACACAGCATTGTAAAGGACAACCGAATGCCGAAAGACTACGCTACCTTGCCCTATACCCACATCCGCCGCGATGACCGCGTCGTTGATGATGAGACGTGGATTCGCGAGCTATTGCATCGCGCACCGGTCGGGTCATTGGCGACTGTCTATGATGGGCAGCCATTCATCAATCAGAATCTTTTTGTTTATGATGAAGCGGCACATGTCATCTACACCCATACAGCCCGAGTCGGGCGTACCCGCGCTAATGTTGAGGGCAATGAGCGCATCTGCTTCATGGTCAGCGAAATGGGGCGATTACTCCCGGCAGACGTCGCGCTTGAATTCAGCGTCGAATACAATGGCGTGGCGGTCTTCGGTACGGCACAGGTCGTCACCGGCGACGAAGCGCGATACGGTTTGCAGTGTTTGTTGGGCAAATATTTCGCCCATCTCACACCGGGCGAAGATTATCGCCCAATCACCGAAGACGAACTCGCCCGCACCACCGTCTATCGCATCAATATTGAACAATGGAGCGGCAAACGCAAAAAAGTTGAGGATGACTTCCCCGGCGCATTTATGTATGGCAGCCCACCACGATAAGGATGTCCAATCGATGACCGCAGTCGCACAACAATCATTCAATGTATCGAAGCGTCGCGATGAATTTCTCGCCGGAATGCGCGACACCATCCCTTTTATCGTCGGGGCGATCCCTTTCGCGTTGATTTTCGGCGCGTTTTCAATTACCAACGGGATTTCGGTGACGGGGACGATGGGGTTATCGTCGATTGTTTTCGCCGGGTCTGCACAATTCATCGCGAGTGAACTCGTCGGCAGAGGCGCGTCGACGGCGGTCATCATCTTGACGACATTCATCGTCAATGCGCGACATGCTTTGTATGGCGCGACGCTCTCGCACCACCTCAAGCATCTGTCGCAATTGTGGCTCGTTCCGCTTGGTTTTTGGTTGACGGACGAGACTTTTGTTGTCGTCGCGACACGCTTTGAACGCGCAGGCGAGTCGCCGTATAAGCATTGGTATTTTTTCGGCTCAGCGATATTGATGTATATCAATTGGAATGTGATGACCTTCATCGGGATTAACATCGGACGGACATTTGGCGACCGGTTGACGGCGCTCGGTTTCGATTTCGCAATGATTGTCACCTTCATCGGCATGTTGGTGCCGCTCCTCAAGAATCGACCGTTGCTGATGTCGGCGGTGGCGGCGGGGACGAGCGCCATCGCGCTGCATGATGTGCTCGACAACCAATTGTGGTTGATTGTGGCCGCTTTCATCGGCATCGCCGCCGGTTATGTCGCCGATAGTCTGCCGGACGATGCGCTGCTCGGTTGGTTGGAGGAAACGCGATGAACGAAGTCGTCATGATTGGCGGTATGATGTTGGTGACATTCGGTATGCGCTATCCGACTCTTGCGCTTGTCGGCAAGTTGAATCTGCCGCCGCAGGTGTTGCGAGCGCTCAAATTTGTGCCCCCGGCGGTGCTCGCGGCGATTATCGCCCCGGCTGTCTTTTTGCCGCAAGAAGACGCGGGCTTACAACTTGCCCTCAGCAATGCGCATTTACTCGGTGGACTCGCTGCTGTGTTGATGATGCGCTATACCAAAAACCTGCTGTTGACGATTGTCTTCGGTATGGCGGCCTTCTGGCTTGCGCAATGGCTCATCTCATTGGCGTGATGACCGAACAGCTATTGCACCGCAAAGATACAGAGAGATGAGCACAGAGTAGGGCATACCGTGCTACTACAACTTGTGTTAGAGCGTTTCGTCTTTTCTTTATTTCTTTGCGATCTTGGCGTCTTGGCGGTTGAATTATCGTTTATTTTCAAGGGAACGGATTCCTAACATGGCACAACATCCATTGCATATCGAAACACCGCTCATTGAGCATCGTATCATCAGTGAACGACTCGGCAAGCGCGTTTTCCTGAAGATGGAATGCTATCAACCATCCGGTTCGTTCAAAATGCGCGGTATCAGCCGGTTGTGTCAAGATGCGGTACGCAATGGCGCGGCAAGCCTCGTGTCATCGTCCGGCGGTAATGCAGGATATACGGCAGCTTATGTCGGCCGTTTGCTCAATGTGCCGGTGACGGTCGTCACGCCGGAGAGCACATCCGAACTCGCGAAACAACGCATGGCTGCCGAAGGTGCTGAAATCATCGTGCACGGCACGGCATGGGATGATGCCGATGTGTATGCGCGGCAATATGCTGCGGACAATAACGGTGCGTACATCCACCCCTTCGATGATGAGCGTGTGTGGCAAGGACATGCGACAATGATAGACGAAATTGTGGGACACGGCACAAAACCTGATGTGATTGTGCTGTCGGTCGGCGGTGGGGGGCTGTTGTGTGGTGTCGTGGCAGGGTTGCATCGTCACGGGTGGACAGATGTCCCGGTGCTGACCGTCGAAACGGAAGGCGCGGCGTCCTTCGCCGAATCGATTCGCGCCGGTGAACACATCACACTCCCGGCGATCACATCCATTGCGAAAACGCTCGGTTCGTTGCGCGTAACGCCGAAAGCCCTCGAATGGGCACAACGGCATACGATCATCCCCATCACTGTCACCGACCGCGATGCCGTCAATGCTTGTCTGCAATTTGCTGATGACCAACGAGTCGTTGTTGAACCGGCGTGTGGTGCGGCGCTGTCTGTACTCTATGACCACACGCAGCACATCGCCGAGTATGAAACGGTGCTTGTCATTGTGTGCGGTGGGGTCAGCAATTCGATAGCGCAGCTTCGCGAATGGGCAGAAACGTTGCCGTAACCCATCAAACAACAAAATTGTAGGCCGCTATTCCTCAACGGGTTTGCGCAATTTGACAACCATGTTGAGACCGGCGAGACTGATACGGTCGCAATCGTGGAGGACATGTGGGACGTGCGGTTCAAGCGCCCGGTCATTGAGAAATGTGCCATTTGAGCTTTCGTTATCGACGATATTGAGCGCACCATTTTGCCAGAACAGAATCGCATGGCGACGCGAGACGCCTTTGTCCGCAGCATTGTAATCGCGCAAATTGATGTCCGGCTTGCCATTTTTATCACCATCATCGAAGCGACCGAGCGTCATACGAACGATTTCATGCGCCTGAAAGATCAACGGTTCAAATGCGCCTTCGATTTCAAAAATCACTTCCATATTGGGCGTGAAGTAAGCGGTTTGCTTCAGTTCGCGTTCAAATGGCGCACGCACGGTCTCGATGAAGCGTTCGCAGCAGCCGGAAATTTCGACGGCGACTTTGCCATTTTCAGAGACGCTGACGGTAATGTGTGGGGCTTCCTGATGCTCCGGGCAGGCCGCGCCGTTCAATTCACGGCGGATGAGAGCAATTGTATTCTTAAGTGTCTCGTAGCTGCCGGGCGTTCGCATCAAATTTTTGAAGGCTTTCGGTGGAATTTTGTCGCTGTCGAATGCGAATTTGATTTCCATCTTCATCAGTTGCGTCTCCTCAGTTGTCTGTCAGGTTAAGGATACGTCAATACGTTGCGTCACTCTATTTTAATCATCAGAGCGGCGCAGTTGCATAAACAAACCTGAACGCAACGCTTTTTGTACGGAAAATTCGCAACTCACGGTTGTTATGTATCGCGCAGCGCCCACTTTTCTTCGGTCTCGCCGCCTTCGAGATTTTCCCAACGGGCGAGTGTGAACAAAAAGTCGGACAGGCGATTGAGATAGGGGATGATGTGCTCGCCGATGTGCTCTTGCTCGGCGAGTAAAATCGCGCGGCGCTCGGCACGGCGGCAGACCGTCCGGGCGACGTGAATATGTGCGGCGGCGGGTGTTCCGCCGGGTAGGATGAAGGCTTTGAGCGTAGGCAAGTCGGTATCCATGCGGTCGATAGTTTCTTCGAGCCACGCGATATGCGTCGCATCGATGCGCACGACCCACTCGGCTTTGGCATCGCGCGGAGTCGCTAAGTCGGCGCCGAGATTGAACAAGTCGTGCTGTAGATGCGTCAGCCATTCGTCGGCCAAGCCGGACGGATTCATGCTGCGGGCGACGCCGATGACTGAGTTGAGTTCATCGACTGTGCCGTAACATTCCACGCGCAGATGGGTCTTTGGCACGCGCCCGCCCGCGAAGAGACTCGTCGTGCCATCGTCGCCGGTTTTGGTATAGATTTTCATGTGCAAATCATCCTGTTGTTGATGTGTTACTGCCGGGCGAAGCATACCTCGCCCCTACGAATGAGCATAGACGATAGTGGAATAAAAAAACAGGGATGACGCGGAGACATCACCCCTGTTACACGTTGCGATGCGTCGAACGACGCTACGTCTCGATGCCGAAAACCTCTGTGTCCGGGCGGAAGGCGGCCCACGCAAACCAGAAGTGCGGCGCGCCGTTGACCTGTCGCAGTTGGCTGCCTTCGAGTTCGCCGTCGATGGCTGTGCCGAAGACATTCCATGTGCTGCCGGTCTGCTCATCGATGATGGTGCCGTCATCATTGCGGACGAATGTCAACACTTGGCCGTTGAGTTCGCGGCTGTAGAGCGCGGCCATGCCGACATCTCGCGAGGAGTCGATGATGGCGCCGTCGAGTGCGGCGGTCGCGCCCGGCTGCCAAATGGCGACGACATCGTTGCCGCCGACGGTATCGTTGATGACACCGACGCTTTCCAATTCCGAGAACGGATAGGCAATCGCCTCGCCGCCGATTTGCCCGGCGAGCACGCGCTCGGTCGCGGGCAGGCGGTCGTCAACATCGCCTTCAAACAAAAACGGACGACTGTTGCTTTCATAACCGGCGTAGGGGCTGCTGCCATAACGACGGCTGAAGCCCGTGTCCAACGACAAGATTTCGCCGTCGGGGAATTGCTCCATGAAGGCGCCGAAGCTGACCATCTGCGACGGGATGAATTCGAGCATCGTGCCGACCATGTCGCCGACAATCGCTTCGCCGGTCAATTGCTGCCACCAACTTTGCGTCTTATCGTCCCACATAATCAGATCGCTGTTGCGCAAATTGCCGGAGACCCCGAAGCGGAGAACTTCGCCATTCACCTCGCGATTGTAGACAATGCCGCTGTTGCACAACGGGCAGTACGTCACGGCGACCGGCGTGTCCGCAATCACGTCGTTGGCAATCTCGTGCCAAATCATGATCGAAAGCGGATAGGCGCGGGCAACGCCGTCAATCTCAACGGCGAGGACGGGCGATTGTGGCTGCAGCCATTCGGATGCGCTTTCGATGGTCTCGAATTGCGGGTCATCAATCGGGGGGATGCCGTCCGGCGGCGGGCCTCCGGAGCGAATCTCGCTGTAGTCAACGGTGTGCAAACAGAAGTTGGTGTTTTCCCAGAACGATGTCCTAAAGCGCACAGTCTGCCCGGCAAACGGGTCTTCGCAATTCGGGTCTTGCCCGGCGGGGATGGCTGCGGCTGATGCACCCGATGATGTCGTTTCGCTGTCGGCGGCAGTGTCATCGGTGCCGGATGTCGTCTCGCTGTCGGCGGTGCTGTCATCAGCATCGGTTGATGCGGTCGTCTCGCTGTCGGCGGCAGTGTCATCGGCTTCGGTGGCGTTGTCCGCACCCGACGATGCGTCCGCCACGACGGCGTTGCTTGTCTCGGCCTGTGGTTCGCTGCTGTCCGACGACGTCACGACGACCGCGACGACGACCACGACGACGGCGATCAACAAGCCAATCGCTGTTGATGATCTGTCCATAATTGTGCCTCTCCCATTACATACAATATATCGCGTGGTACAAAGGGATGCCCACGCTCGGCATAGCGTGATTTGTGACACAGACATCCCTGACAATACAGATATTTCGTACAGCACGGCGCTTACTTAGGCATTTCTCATAAGTTGATTTGTGTGTAGGGCCACAGAGATGCAGAGGGCACGGTGTTTTCTCTGCGGCAGACGCGCAGTAGCGCGTCTACGGGCTGTCCTCCGCCATGAGCGGTTGAGGCACTCGCGTGTAGATCGTGTGCGTCACGACGGGCAGCATCCCGGCGCCGACGAGCAGCAGCAGCAAGGCGAGCAGATACAGCACGGTCTCGAAGCTGAAGGCGCCGATCAAAAAGCCGCCGAGCACCGGGCCGATGACTTTGCCGCCATTTTGCATCATGCCGATGAAGCCCATGCCCGCGCCGAGATTCTCGCGGGTGATTTCGTGGCTGACGAGCGCGACGGTTGATGGAAAAATGAAGGCCTGCGCGAGTCCGGTGATGACAGCCGGGAACAACAAGCCGATTCCACTCAGGCGCGGGACGAGCAGCAGACCGACCCCGAGCAGCGCCATGCCAAACGTAATCGCGACACGATGCCCGACGCGGTCGCCGAGCCGCCCGCCGAACGGTTTGACGAGGATGGTGGTGGTCTCTTGAACGGAGAAGAACAACCCGGCCATGAACGGCCCCATACCGATGGCGAGCACATACAGGGGCAAGAACGCTTTGAGTGTATAGAGCGCGATGAAGGCGATCATTTCCAGCGAACCGGCTAACCACAGCGCGGGTGTTTGCGCACCGATGGCGACGGCTTCAATCATCTGCTGTGGCAATGATTTGCCCGCTTGTCGCTCTTTTCGTGGTGGCGCAATTTCTTTGAGCGTCATGACCGGCACGATAGCGAGGGCGCTGATGAGGCCAATGACGGTGTAGATTTCGACGGCGCTCGTCCAACCGAGCATCCACCCGGCGAGTGCCGGCCCGGCGATGTAACCGCCGCTCCGCGCCATGCCGAACCAACCGAGACTCTCGGCCATGTTCTTCGGGCGCAGCTCGGCGATGTAGGCGAGCGTCACCGGGCCATAAATCGCCGTCGCTGTGCCGTGTATCAACCGCATGACGAGCAACTGCTGCGGCGTCTCGATGAAACGATACAAAAACGGCATCGCGACGAAGAACAACGTCCCGATGATGAGCCACAAGCGCCGTCCCCATCGGTCGGAGAGGATGCCGATACCCGGTTTGAGCACGAGACCGGTCATCGTCGAAACCGAGACGATGATGCCGAGAAAGGCATCGCTTGCGCCGAGTGAGGCGGCGAAGATGGGCAAGAGCGGTGTCTTGCCCGTTTGATAAGCTGATCGAACGATAAAATCTGCAAATGTGATCTTGACAAAGTCTCGCGAGAAATTCATCAGCCGACGACCTCGATGTTCCTCTCTTTCAATGTCTTGTTGAAGGCCGCCAATTCGCCGCTCACAAGCGCGGCGAAGGCCGCCAATTGCTCGTCGATTTCACCGGCCAACTTGTTGTAAACCTCGTGTGATTGGTCGGTTGGCTTGTAGTCACCACAACCGACGACCGACGGCAGCGCCGCGAGTTGGCGTGTCAACTGGATGCCATGATTAGCCATGCCGGGCCAGCCGGGTTTCAAGTCGGGATACATCAAGATTTTTTCGATGTCGAGGATTTTCTCTTTCAAGTCTCTGGCCGTTGTGGCGAGTGCTTTGGTTGAGTCGTCACCATCGAGTCGTTGTGCCCATCCGTCAAGTTGCTTGCGTAAGCGACGCATCTGATTGACGGCGCCGTTGGCCTCACTGAGCTTATCGCGGATGTTGAGCAAGAGATCAAATTGGGCTTGTAAGTCTTCGTGTGGCACATTACCGACGAAGGGGTCTAGGAACACATTAAACGCTTCGGTCTGCGTCTCATCGCCGACGGTCAAGCGCACCTGATACGCGCCCGGCACGACCATCGGCCCGGCCATTGACGCGCCATGCGGGTCATTCGCTTCGAGACGAGTCGCTTCTTCGATGCGCAAGTCCCATAAGAAGCGATTCCAACCGGCATTTGCTGTAGCATAAAGTGGTTTCGGCGCATCGTCATCAGCTTCTTTTTGCGCTTTGCGGATTTCATCGTCCATGCTGGTGAACGTTCGCAGCACATTGCCGTCGCTGTCGAGAAATTCGAGTTTGATTTTTTCAGCCGGTGCATCTTTGAGGTAGTACGTAACGACAACCCCCTTAGGCGGATTGGCGCCGGAGTCAAGATAGGTGAAGACCTTGCGATTTTCTGGCGTCATCGTCTCAATATACGCGGCGCCGAGTCCGAGCGATCCCATATAATTTTTGCCCGGCGCACCACCGAATTCATTCTCGAAAATCTTCGGCAATACTCGCGCAGTGTCGCGCGGTTTCATCAGATGCACGGCTTTGTCTTGGATGTCGTCGCTGAGTTGATGCAAGGCCGTCAGGTCATCGAGAATCCAAAATGACCGCCCGTGTGTCGCGGCGACGAGGTCGTTGTTTTTGACTTTCAGGTCGTGTATTGGCGCGACCGGTAGATTGAGTTGGAACGGTTTCCAATTCGCACCGCCATCGAACGAGATGTACAAGCCGGTTTCCGTCCCTGCGTAGAGCAAATCTTTTCGCGCCGGGTCCTCGCGGATGACGCGGGTGAAGTCATCTTCGCGGATGCCGTTGGTGATGCGCTGCCATGTTTGCCCATAATCAGTCGTCTTGTACAGATACGGTGTGTAATCATCAAGTTTGTATTTTGTCGCGGCCATGTACGCCGTTGCCGGGTCGTGTGGTGACGGTTCGATGATGCTGATGAGTGTGCGTTCCGGCAGGTCGGGCGGTGTGATGTCTATCCAATTCTGCCCGCCATCACGCGAGATATGCACGAGGCCATCATCCGACCCGGCCCATAACACATCGGCGTCGTGCGGCGATTCGGCGAATGCGAACACGGTCGCATACACCTCAGCGCCGGCCGGGTCACGATTGATCGGGCCGCCTGTCGGTTGTAGCGTTTCCGGGTCGGCACGGGTTAAGTCCGGGCTGATGGGTTGCCAACTTTGACCTTCGTTGGTCGATTTGAAAACCATATTGCCACCGATATAAATCGTATTGGGGTCATGCGATGAAATCACAATCGGGTATGTCCACGCGAAGCGATATTTATGGTCAATCGCGCCTTCGCCACTCATGACCTCCGGCCATGTGGTAATCAGACGAATCTGCTTCGTTTTGTGATCGTAACGTTGCAGGGCGTTACCGCCACCGGGCGAACTGCCGATTGCGCCGACATACACGATGTCCGAATTTTCGGGATGGACGGCGATGTAACCGCTCTCGCCGGTACCCGCCGGATAGCAATCGCTCCACATGATGGAACTGTTCGGGCTGCGACTCGGCACAGAGATGCTGCTGTTGTCTTGTTGTGTGCCGTAGACACGATACGGGTTCTGATTATCGACAGCAACGTGATAAAATTGCGCCGTCGGTTGATTGTAAATACTCGACCACGACGCCCCACCGTTGAACGTCACACACGCGCCGCCGTCGTTGCCTTGCACCATGCGTTGTGTGTTGTTCGGGTCAATCCACAGGTCGTGATTATCGCCGTGCGGAGTCGAGACCTCGACATAGTTGTGACCACCGTCGGTGGACTTCCACAGGCTGAGGTTGTTGACCCACACGGTGTCGCCATCTTGCGGGTCGGGTGTTAGGTGCATGTAATACCATGCGCGAGAGACGAGGCGGTCGTTCGCGGCGACATACTCCCATGTTTCGCCGTAATCGTCGGAGCGATACATGCCACCTTCTTTCGACTCGATGAGCGCCCACACACGACCGGGTTTCGCCGGGGAAGCCGCGACTCCGATTTTCCCGCGCATGCCGTCCGGCAAGCCTTTATTGCGCGAAATGTCGCGCCATGTATCGCCGCCATCGGTGGACATCCAAATGCCGCTGTCCGGCCCGCCGCTTGAGATATTCCAGAAATTGCGATAGGCCTCCCAAACAGCCGCATACATAATGCGCGGATTATTCGCATCAATCGAGAGGTCAACCGCACCGGCTTTGTCGCTGACGAACAAGACGTGTTCCCATGTCTTACCCCCATCGACCGACTTGAAGACACCACGTTGTTTGTTCTTGCCGAAGGCGTGGCCAAGCGCCGCAACATACACAATATCGGGATTATGTGGATGCACACGCACTTTGCCGATGTGGCGCGTATCTTCAAGGCCGACGTGCGTCCATGTGCGCCCGGCGTCGGTCGATTTGTAGACACCATCGCCGTGCGAGACATCGATACGGATCGTCGACTCGCCCATACCAGCATAAATCACATTCGGATCGGCTTCAGAGACAGCCAACGCCCCGACCGACGCCGTTTTGAAAAAGCCGTCGGAGATATTCTCCCAATATTGACCGCCATCATCGGTTTTCCAAACACCACCGGCGCAGGCACCGAAGTAAAACACATTCGGGCGGCTAACATCACCGGCGACAGCAACCACACGCCCACCTCGAAACGGGCCGATACAGCGCCATTCGAGTAGGCCGTTCAAGTCTATATTTGTGCTCATAGAAATCTCCCTGCTGAAATCTTATCGCAGGGGATTGTAACGTTAGATGACGCCAACCGGCAACAAACCAATTTGTGGTGGATGTAATAAAGATTTGTTCCTTGTCACCTTAGCAAAGGAAAGAAGAATGTCTATAATGTCATTAAGAGCGATACTGACGAGTGGCGTACTGCATTTGATCCAACAGACGACGCAACAACAAAACGTAGAAAGCTGATCGATTTTTATTTGAATCGCCTACGTGTATTCGG
>RFIA01000032.1 GCA_003695675.1 Chloroflexota bacterium | reverse complement strand
GCACAACAATTCCCTCAGGTAAAATTGCTGACGAGTGAACATAATCTCGGCTTTGGGCGGGCAAATAATTGGGCGCTTCGCGTTATTGGATTTGGGGAGCGGCCTGACGATGAACTTCCGAGTGCTGTTTATTTCCTTAATCCAGATACAATCACAAAACCGGGCGCAACCCGTGCGTTGTACGATGTGTTGATGGCTGATGATTCGGTGGGTATTGTTGGCCCTCAATTGGAATATAGCGACGGAGCTTTTCAACATAGCGCTTTTCGTTTTCCCGGCCTCAAACAATTATGGGTCGAATTTTTTCCAACTCCGGGACGACTCATTGATGCTGAATTTAATGGACGCTATGCGCAGACTGATTATGCTAATCATAAACCCTTTGCGATTGATTTCCCATTGGGCGCTGCTATGATGATAAAACGCGAAGTGATTGCAGCAACCGGCATGTTTGATGAGCAATTCTTCATGTATTGTGAAGAAATTGATTGGGCGTGGCGTATTCGTAAAGCCGGGTGGGGGGCAAAATGTGTGCCGTCCGCTCAAGTTGTTCATCTCGGTGGACAAAGCACATCGCAGGTTCGACCCGAAAGCCTTGTCAACTTGTGGACGAGTCGTCTGCGGTTGTATCGCAAACATCACCCACGTTGGAAAGTTTTCGTCGCGCGTTTTATGATTTGGCTTGGAATGCGTTTGAAGATACGTCAATTACCATCTCTGGATGCAGAACAGAATTCGTTGCGAGAAGCATACGACCACATTGCACGAAGCGCTCGAAAATAATGCCCCATCTGACAGCTATTATCCTTACTTATAACGAAGAACGACATATCACAGCATGTGTCGCAAGTGTTCAGTTTGCTGACGCTGTGATTGTGTTTGATTCGCATAGTCAAGACAATACGGTCAAATTGGCTGAAAACGCGGGTGCGCAAGTCATCCAAAATACATTTGAAAATTATGCACAACAACGCAATGCAGCGTTAGAAGCGGTGAAATCTATAACGGATTGGGTTTTGTTTGTCGATGCCGATGAGAGAGTAACACCAGAACTTGCTGATGAAGTGCGACAAGTGATTGAACTACCGGGATACGCAGGCTGGTGTGTTCCGCGACACAATTACATCTTTGGAAAATTGACACTTGGCGGGGGTTGGTATCCAGATTGTCAGATGCGTTTGTTGAAAGTTGGGCAAGCATATTTTGACCCGACTCGCCATGTGCATGAAGTCGCTGTGCTTGATGGTGATGCGGGACTGATGCGGCACCACTTTGTGCATTATAACTACGATGATGCTCGGCAATTTCATCAAAAACAAAGAAAATATATTGCTTATGATGCTCAGATTTTATTTCAACGTGGTGTATGCCCACGCTTTCACAATTTTATTTTACAACCGTTACGTCAATTCTGGTGGCGTTTTGTCACATTAAAGGCTTATCGCGATGGCCTGCATGGTTTACGCTTGAGTGTGTATATGGGATTTTATGAGTGGGTCAAATATCGACTGTTAGCCCAGATGTGCCAACAAAAACGGGGTGAAAAGAACACCCCGGTTGATGTCGATGTCTAATGCCTGCACGAAGATGTGCTTAGTCTTCGGGAATGAGCAATCCATACCCGCCAGCAGTGCGACGATAGAGCACATTAATCTTCCCAGTTTCACCGTTCAAGAACATGAAAAAATTGTGTCCGAGAAGTTCCATCTGCTCGATTGCTTCGTCCTCACTCATGGCGAGCGCCTCTATCGTCTTACGGCGTACAATACGATGCCCTCCATCAAGTTCGTCGTCCGATGTTTCTTCGTAAGTTTCAAAATCTGGGATGTCTTCGGCAATATTGAGTTCCTCAATTGTGGCAGAAAAACGTTCACGTCCTTTGCGTCCTCGTTTGCCCTTGAAGCGTTGAATCCGTCGATACATATTGTCGGTTGCGTGGTTGATTGCTGTTCGGATGTCGCCTGTAGCACGCTCCTCAGCCCGTAAGATTGCCCCACGTGAGTGGCGCACAGTAATTTGTGCGATCAAAATATCTTCGCCGCGTTTTGTAGATTGTCGTGAAAGATCAACGCGAACATCACTGATATTGGGTAAGTAGCGATCAAGACGATCCAATTTTTTGCGTGTGTACTCGTCCAATTCCTCATTAATTCCAATATTTTGGCCTCGGATAGTCACGTTCATAGAAAAAAGCGCAGGAGACTGCCGCTTTTGGGCGACAGGGAGTGCGCCATCTCTCCTTTCTACAAAATTGGCTTGCTCCTTTTGGGATGCAAGATGGTAAGCTAATTAGGTTCAGCAACGGTTACAGTAAGTCCATAGATTTGATGCGCGCCAGCAGCAGTCAATGCTTCAGCACAGGCACGCATTGTTGCGCCCGTCGTGTAAACATCGTCGAGCAAAAGAATATTTTTTTGATGAACGAGATAGGGATTGGCCGCGAAAGCGCCACTGACATTTCTCTGGCGTTCGTGCGAGTCTAATCCGACCTGCGGGGGGGTATCACGATTTCGATACAGTGCATGAGTGATAACCGGTAGCATGGCATACTCCGCCAGCGCTTCACTGAGTAGCTGCGATTGATTATAGCCTCTCTTGCGGTAACGATTGGTGTGTAATGGCACGGGAATAATTGTGTCAATTGTCCAATCTAATGATTCTAATCGTGTGAATAGTAACGCCCCCAACGGATACTGTGCTAATGAGCGTTCATTATCATATTTCAGTGCTTGAACAGCTTTTCTTAACTTGCCTTTGTGAATACCTACCGATGCGATACCTGACAACGGAAAAGGCGCGTTTTGTATAGGTGGAAGTGGTTGCTCAACAACCTCGCGTTGACAATTGTCACACCAATGCGTATCTATTCGACCACAGCCGGCACACTGTGGTGGAAAGATCAAGTCCAGCGTATATGTTACCAGTTGTCCCCAGAATAATTTAGACACAAAAAGCCCAGTCATCGTCCGGGCTTTTGTTTGTTGAATGCGATTTGATAATCTACCTAGCATCAAAATCTCTCTAGGTTTAGATATTTTGTTAGGTACATGTAAGTGCAACCGACAATTAAAATCCTCCCAGAACACCGCTGTCAATAAGTCGAATAACTGCCGGGCCAAGCAACACAATCCACAACGATGGGAAGATCAGCAAAACCATGGGGATCATCATTTTGACGGGGGCTTGCTGCGCCTTTTCTTGTGCACGTTGCCGACGTTTGGTACGCATCTGGTCGGACTGTACGCGCAAGATGGTTGACATGCTCACACCAAGTTGGTCAGCTTGAATGATGGCTGCTGTGAATGCAGTGACATCAGGCACATCCATACGGTCAGACATATCTTTCAGTGCTTCGCGGCGCATCTTACCAAGCTGAATTTCGCGTAACACACGTCCAAAAGCGATTGCTAGTTCGTTGTCCCACTTTTCATAGACTTTGCCCATTGCAGCGTCAAAGCCAAGCCCAGCCTCAACCGCGATGACAAGCAAATCTAATGCGTCGGGAAGCGCTTTAATGATTGCGTCTTGGCGCTTATTAATTTTGCCGCGAATCCACAGAGATGGATAGAAATAACCGAGACCCCCAGCACCTAATGTGTAGAGCAGCGCATTGCCCGGTGAGACAGACCCAAATACAAAGAAGACGATAATTGCTAATAAAGCAAGCCCGACTGTGGCGAATACACGAATGGCGAAGAATGTTGTTGGCTCCATTGAACCGGACATACCCGCCAATTCAATCATTCTCGTAGTTTCTTCGATTTGTTTTTGTGGGGTGAATTTGGCCGTAACGGATGCTAGTCTTTTGAAGAAGGGTAACAAGACACGATCAGTGAAAGACATTGACATTTCAATGTCTTCGAGTGATTGCGGCACCTCTTCATTTTCGACCATAATTGCAAGGCGTTCTTGCAACGGGTCGCGCTCTTCGTCATCTTCCTTCAGGCCAGCATATACCAACCCTGCAATGATAATTCCACCAACAACGACCAAAATGCCAATTATTACAGGCGACATTCGTTTTTCCCCAAATTATCTAAATGTCAATGTCCACAATTTTCTGAATAATGGCTTGCCCAATACCGATCAAGCCGAGACCAATCCCAACCATCGGCCAACCACACGTTTTGTTTTCAAAAAGCGATCCCATGTAGTCAGGTTGGATAGTGTAAAGGAAAATAGACAAAAAGATTGGTAGACCGCCGATTAGATACCCCGTAATACGCCCCTGCGATGTGAGCACTCGTATTTCGCCCTTGAGCTTAATACGCTCGCGAATTGTATTACTAATCACATCGAGGATTTCTGCTAAGTTACCACCAACTTCACGCTGAATATTGACAGCAGTGATAACGAGGTCAAGGTCTTCACTTTCAACACGCGCCAACAAATGGTCGAGGGCATCTTCAACATTGATACCCAGCGCAACTTCTTGCACAACTCGCCGGAACTCGGTTGCAGTAGGTTCAGGAGCATCTTTCGAGATCGCTTCCATCGCTTGCAAGACACTGAACCCGGAACGCAAAGCGTTGACCCAAAGACCGAGCGTGTCGGGCAGTTGTGCCTCAAACCGGTTCAAGCGGCGGCTTGTTGCACGAGAAACGTAAATTCTTGGCGCAAATAAACCGACAAAAGCTGCGAGGATAGAAAGAACAATGTTGAAGCGAAAGACGACAAAATAGGCAACGGTGAAAAATCCAATCATAGAAATGATGTGTAAAGCGAAATATTCAGCAACGTTGAGTTTAATATCGGCTTTTGCAAGTTGTCCGCGCCATTTCTTGCCAAAAGACCTTTGTTCTATCGCCTGTTCAAGCCGTTGCTCAATGGCGGTTGAAACACCCCCACCACTATCGCTATCTTCCTCCTCATCTAAGAACGATGTGAAACCTTCGTCGAGCCGGCCAAGACGTTCATCAACAAGATCACTCGCACGTTCGGAGCGGACGTTGATAACACCGATGACGAGAATAATAAATGCAACACCCGCTGCTGCACCAATAATTGCAATTTGTTCAGGAGTCATAGTCTCAAAACCTTCCAATCCACCATAACGTGCGTTATTGATATTGTATGTTTATTATTGGGGGGACGTCAAGTTTATCGTCCCCCTAGTAAGCGTTTTAGTACACATGAAACTTACGTCGTTTGGATGACGATCACATCCATGATGGCGCACCTTGTAGCACAGTCAACCTCTGCATCCTGATCTGACAATGTTTCTTCATGTCACCGTCAATTTTACGATAAAAGGGATGGAGAGGCAAATTATCTCCGGCTACCGATACCGAAAATAGCTGGTGGCAGATGAATACCGGCTTCTTCTATGCGCTCAATGAATTTCGGGCGCAATCCTGTCGGGCGGATTCGGCCAACAATCTTGCCACCTTCGACGCCTGTTTGTTCGAATTCAAATACGTCAGACATGGTGATGACATCACCTTCCATGCCCTGCACCTCAGTAATATTGACCACTTTGCGGGAGCCGTCACGCATACGCTCTTGGTGGCAGATGACATCAACAGCACTAGCGATTTGTTCACGAATCGCACGAACGGGTAAGTCCATGCCTGCCATCAATGACATCACCTCGAGACGCGAGATGGTATCACGCGGACTATTCGAGTGCGCTGTCGTCATTGAGCCGTCATGACCCGTGTTCATTGCCTGAAGCATGTCAAGGGCTTCACCCGAACGACATTCCCCAACAATGATGCGGTCGGGGCGCATACGCAAGCTGTTGACAACTAAGTCTTGAATGCTAATAGCCCCTTTACCTTCAAGATTGGGGGGGCGGCTTTCAAGGGTCACCACATGTTCTTGTCGCAATTGAAGTTCGGCTGCATTTTCAATGGTGATGATACGTTCGTTATTCGGAATAAAGCCAGAAAGTACGTTAAGCAAAGTTGTTTTGCCCGAACCCGTACCGCCAGAGACGATGATATTCAACCGAGCTTTGATACATGCTTGCATGAACTCAACAATTTCTTTCGTTAAAGAGCCGAAGCGGATCAAATCATCGACTGTGAGCGGCACTTTGGAAAACTTACGAATGGTAATGGTTGGTCCACAAAGCGCAAGCGGCCGGATAATGGCATTTACACGAGAACCATCGGGCAGACGAGCATCCACCATCGGGGAACTTTCATCGATACGTCGTCCCAGCGGGGCGACGATACGTTCGAGAACACGCATGACATGTTCATCCGATTCAAAGACGACATTGCTGCGTGTGACGATGCCTTTTTGTTCGATGAAGATATTCTTGGGGCCGTTCACCATAATCTCGGTGATGTCATCATTAGAAAGCAGTGTTTCTAAGGGGCCAAAGCCAAGGATTTCGGCGACAATAGCCTCGAATAGACGACGTTTCTCAGCTTTTGAAAGTACCATATTCTCATCGGCGAGAATGGAATTGAAAAGTTCTTCAATATGGGTTCGAACCTGATCGGCCTGTGTCAAATCCATTGATTGTTGGTCTAATTCGGCCAATAACTTATTCTGCACACGTCCTTTGAGGTCTTTATAGGTGCTTTCGGAAGTTAGTCCTCGACTCGCGCCCCCCGCACCCGGAAGTCCACCTTCTCGGGCCGCACGATTACGGGCACGCATCGCGGCTAATTTAGAGGCGTCGGGTTTGCCCTGTCCACCATCGTCGGGGGTGTTCCCCCCGCCGGCCGCGGCTCCGCCCTGTTCGATACGACGTAATAATGACATTGATTGACCTCCAACATGATAGTTTTAATCGTGGCATTTGCTCACGACATGAATTCCTTTAAGATTTGTGTTTATGATTATGTGCGTCCTAAACGAAGGCGTAACCCACCGCGTTTTTTGTCATCTTCGTGTTCGTCGGCAGCCTCGCTCAATTCATCACCCATCATTGTTTGGAACATATAATCAGAAAAAGCTAGCATTTCTTTGACGGGTGATTTTCTTTGATCGCGTTCCGCAACAATGACTGGAACCCCTTTTGAAATTGCGGTGAGTAAAATTCGATCATCGACAAATGGAATTTCCCCCTTGATTGAACGCGCTAGGAATTTCTCGATACGCTCGTTATTAATGATCGTTGTCTTCTTCGCGCCACGCTCATCTCGTGAATAGTTGACGACTAAATCAATCTTGTTTTGAGGATATTCAAGTTTGTCGAATAGATCAATGACAAACCGCACATTTTTTAGTGATGCCAGTGTGGGTGCTGTGACGAGAACGATTTTACTAGCAATATCAAGAATGGATAGCAGTACATCATCAACCTGATGGCTGGTATCAACAATGATGAAGTCATAATTGTTGGCAATTTTTTCCAGAATTTGGGCCGGTGCAGTTGGGTTGGCCTGAATTTCATCAGCAAATTCTGGTCGTGCTGGTGCCATAAGCACTTTCAGGCCACTTTCATGGGTAAGGGTTACATTTTCAAAGAGATCAACATCGAAATCGTCGACAGTAGCTACAAGGTCAACAATTGTTCGCGGTCCTTGTAGATTTAAGAATAAACCGACATCGCCGAACTGCATATCAGCATCAACAAGCAAAACGCGGACATCTTCCTTCATCAAACCCGAGGCAAGATTTGTTGCGATGGTCGTGCAACCGACACCGCCTTTGGGGCTGTAAACGACAATAATATGCCCTGCTCGGTCACCCGCGCCCTCGGCTCGTCTTGGTTGTGCCTCTGGTACAATGTTGCTCATTCGTTCATATTGTTCGGCGATTGGGATATTCCGGCGATGTACTTCGCGGATTGTGTTGTATAGTTCTTCAGGGTCTGGCGGTTTGGTGAGGAAGTTTCGGGCGCCGGCTAACATCGCACGCCGCAAATAGTCTGGGTCACCATGTGCAGACATCATGATGACAGCAGCTGTTGGAACGGCCTCGGTAATTTCAGATGTGGCCTGAATCCCGTCCATATCGGGCATATTGATGTCCATGATAATGATGTTGGGTTTTAGCTGTTTGGCGAGCGTAATGCCTTCGGTGCCTGTCCCCGCTGAGCCAACAACTTTGAAATCCGACTCAAATGCGAGTAACTTCTTAATATTTTCGCGTGTTTCAGGAATATCGTCGACTAACAAAATATTGATTTGTTCCTGATTTCCAACTTTTGGTGGAATGACAGGTTGACTCATGGCTTAATTCAGACCTCTGATACTTAAATTGATAGATGGGAGGGTATCTCGACTTTAAGATACCCAAGATTAAATTTTATTTTTACTGTCCAGCATTTTCACCGCCACTGCTAATTTGGAATTCGTTTTCATTGAGCAATTGGCGGATGCTGCGAATAGCAGGTTCGACTGTGAACGGGCGTTTACCCGGTACTTCAATACCGAATTCATTGATGAGTACATCAAGTGTGACGGCCGTTGTCGGCAGACGTGATGTATCCGTTGCGGAACGCAAAGCCAACGAAACCGGGATACGCGCCTCGACCGCCCACGTTAAAGCCACTGCATTTTGCGGCGTCACACCCAATGTGATGATGTCGGGGCGTGGAATAGGAGTCGGCGATGGTGGTGGCCCTTCTTGGCCCTGTGGTTGTTGAGCTTGTGCTTCAGGCGGGGTTGTTGGTGTTGGAACTACGCCGATGAACTGGCCATCTAATGGGAATTCGCCAACATGGACGACAAACGCATCCTGAATGGTGCGCTGTGTCACAAGACGTGGTCGCTGTCTTTCTGAAGGCCCGACGATCACAGCACCAAATGTCGGGAAGGTGTCCACACGCCCCTCAATGCCCTGTTGCACTTCGATACCTTCTTCAGTCAATTGGAAAAGTGTGACGCGGTTTGGCGAAATCGATTGGAATGCTTCATCGACATCAACGAAGAGCATCGACATGATAACATCAACACGGTCGCCATCTTGAATGGCAAACGCGACACCAGTCAAGCGATCAATTGGGATCGAAACCGCAACCAAATTAGGTGGTAATATAGCCGCTGCGTCGGAACCTGTAGCCGCGATTTGATTCAGATTGTCAACGAGCATCGTTGTCAAGACGGGGCCTTCGCGAGAAATATCTGTTCGGACAATTTTGTTCAAGACGCCCTCAAGCCCCTCACCACTTTCTCGGATCGCGTTCACTGGCACAGCTTCTTCCGGCCATGCACGCAAGGCAACAATAGTAGGCTCCCCATTTTCGTCGAAAAGTTCATCGATGTTGCTTGGGAACTGGAAACCGCGTGGTAATTGTTGAAGGGCAACCACAATATTTACCAAGCGAGGTGGCGTTGGTTGAACAACTTGCGATGATGGTGCGTTGCCGTTGCCTGCGGGTGGAACGTTCGCAGTTTCGGATGTAGTATCGCCATTGTCACCTCCAAGCACAAGGAATGCAACCAGTACCGCAACCAGAAGAATGATTAGTGCAATTAAGATCAATACGCGACCACGCATGAGTTCCTCCGTAAGGGTTTGTGCGAGTCATTGGAAAGATAAAATGCGGTTTTAGCGCCAACCACATGAAATTGTTTACATCTATGAACAAATCCCCATCTTTTAGTGTAATGCAATCACATTGAATGTCAAATTGGCCTTTCGTCCTACGTCCTTCGTTACTGGTTTGTAGGTATTGTTATTGTGATGAATCAAAATGTGAAATCTTCTGACGGTAAGTCTAATCGAATTGTGGTTCCATCAGCTTCGCTACTATTGATAGTTAGCCCACCACCGACCAATTCAAACTCTTCTTTGAGTGTTAAAATTGCTTGAATGCGAGGGTCAAGACGTTCATCATCATCGCTACCACCAAAGGCGGTTTCTGTGTCAAACCCTCGACCATCATCCTCAATGATGGCTTTGATGACATCATCGGACATGTCGATGCGAACAACAAGCGTGCCGGGATTCGCATAATCGCGCGACAACAGCATCAAGCGCTGAATGCCTCGGAACAACATCACTTCGTGATGTGTTTCAAGTCGTCGTTCTTCGCCAACCAGTTCCAGACGAGTTTCGATGTCGTATTTTTCCGAGAATGAATCAACATAGCGTCGTACAGTCGGCACAACGCCAAGATCATCTAACATCATCGGGCGCAGGTCGAAGATGAAATCACGAACTTTTTGGAAAGTCACACTAGCTGCTGTCTTGAGATTGCCCAATTCTTCGGCAGCGCGGTCAGGATTACGATCAAATAACCGTTGGCAAATCTCCGCCTGTAAGATGAAATTCGTGAGTGATTGTGCTGGCCCATCGTGCATTTGCCGGGCAAGGCGTTGACGTTCCTCTTCTTGTGCCTGCACAATACGGACGATGTTCAATCCACCGCGTCCATTCGTCTCTGTATTGGCATTGTCTGCTTCAAGCGAACTGACACCCTGTATTTTGCTCAATATCATGCTCAAAATTTGTTGTTGGTGTTCGAGATGTTCCAGATTAGCTTGAAATTTTTCTAGCTGGCCACGCATTGTTGTTAGACGAAAGCGGGCGTCGAGTGCCTCATCGTATTTTGCTTGAATGTCTTGGCGAGGGGTTGTGTCAAGATTGTCATTGATTGTTCGCAATTCCGCAGCGATGTCGGCGTTGCGCTGTTGTTCATGGTCAACAACACGCTGGGTTTGCTCAATTTGCCCGCGGATTTCTTCCATCGCAGCCTTAATGCGACTGAGGTCGTTCGTTACCATCTCGATGATCGCTGCCTTAGGGTCATCAGCAAGTTCATCATCAAGGTCGATGTCCATATTCATACTCATATTGATATGCCTTCCACAAAATCTTTCGTCAACTTACGTCTTCATCAAAGCAGCAAACTAATCGGCTGTGTAGATGTCCACACAGGCTGTTCAAAATGCTTAGATCGAATAGACGGACGAATCTTAATTGTTAATTATATGCTGAGATAGCGATATACGCAGTTTATTTTTTCAAGCTATCCATCAACACTTACAAATTGCGTTGTGGGCAATAGCTGTCGGTATAATTTAGATTATAACTTGCTTTGGTTGTCCATTTTGTCTGATTTTTCATGTAACCGAACCCATCCGTGCCGTAGGGCCGTTACCGCAGCCTGCGTGCGATCTTCAACATTGAGTTTTTTCAGAATCGATGTCATGTGATTTTTGACAGTTTGCTGGCTGATACCGAGTTCTGTAGCAATTTCTTTGTTGCTGTTGCCTGCCGTCACATATTCTAAAATTTGCATTTCTCGTGGGCTGAGGGGGATAAAGTGTTCCTCCGGGTCGATCATGTATGCTCCCATCGCCTCGAGTTTTTCGCTAATCCACGTTTCGAGTTCTCGACGATTCATGCGTTTATCATCGACGAGATAATAGCCTGCTGCTACATCACGAATAATCGACACCAATTTTTCTGGTGTGACGTCTTTCGGATAATAAGCAGAAGCGCCAGTTCGCATCGCGTGTAACACTTGCTCAACATCATGATAAGCCGTCAGGAATACAAGCGCAACATTTGGGCGGTCGGTTTTTAATTGTCGGGCAACTTGCAAACCATTCATGGACGGCAGGTTGATGTCTAACAATACGACATTGGGTTGTAATTTGCGGGCTTCTTCCAGCGCTTCTTCGCCATCTTCGCATTGCCCAACCACAACAATGTGGTCGTCAAGTTCGAGCGCTTTTTGCAAACCATCGCGGAAAAGCGGATGATCATCGACTAGAAGGACACGAATGGTTTCAGAATCGTGTTGTACTTTGTGATCGGTCATAGAAAAGAACGCAGCAGACTGTCGTTGTTCGGCGACAGAAGAATGCGTTATCTCTCCTTTCAAGCTAGTACGATACTCCCCGATAGGGAGGGGACTTGGCATACTGCAAGGCGTCCCCAGACCTGTACGCATATCATATCGATGTTGTATCCCTTTGTCGCGTGTTAGGGCAATTTAATGTGCGTGTATTACGTTTGGTTAGGTTTTCAGTACAAATGTTACTGAGCTTAGCTGATTGCTCAATAAGCGATTGAAGTTTGCCTCACTCGCCCCAATATTCGCAAATAATTCGCTTGGACTGCCATTGACATTGTTTTCGCCTGTTGGCAGTATAACATTTAAGTATTATTTGTCGCAAGAAAGGGGATGGGTTGATTGAAGCGAGTTTTGAGTGGTGCAATCGTTTATTATCAATTTTTGATGTGGTCTGACTTAACTCACGGCATATTTACACGCAAGGGCGGTGTGAGTCGACCGCCGTGGTCTGGTCTGAATTTAGGTGGTACAGTCGGCGATGACCCAGCCGCCGTTCGCCGTAATCATGAGTTGATCTATGAGGCATTGGGGGTTGAGGGGCAGCGTGTATGTTCTGTGTGGCAGGTACACGGCACGGATATTGTGGTCGCGACAGCCCCAGCAAAGGGAAGAAGTTGGATTTCAAAAGCTGACGCACTCGTGACCGACCGACCCGGTTTACCATTGATGATGCGATTTGCCGATTGTGTGCCGATTTTGTTTCACGACCCAGTCAAGAAGGTAATTGGGATGGCTCATGCTGGTTGGCGAGGTACTGTGAAGGGGATGGCATCAAAGACCGTACAAACAATGGTCACGACTTATGGATGTGACCCTGAAACTATTCAGGCTTGTATTGGGCCGAGCATCGGGCCAGAACGGTATCAGGTTGGCGAAGAGGTTGTTGAGGCTGTTCAGGCGTATTTTGGCACGACTGACGATTTGATTCGTCGTGACCCGGTTGACAAAACAGCCTACTTTGACTTGTGGACGGCGAATCGAGTTGATCTCGAACGGGCTGGTGTGCGACAGATTGAGATTGCTGAAATATGCACAGCGACACACACTGACGAATTTTTCTCTCATAGAGCCGAGAAAGGACGCACAGGGCGTTTTGGCGCTGTGATGGTCTTATGACAATTGCAGATAATATCCGGCGAGTGCAAGATACGATTGCAGACTCCTGTGCCCGGTCGAAGCGTGACCCGTCGGATGTGATGTTGGTTGCGGTAAGCAAAACAAAACCAGTTGATGTTATTCTCGATGTATTGAATGCTGGTCTGCAACATTTGGGCGAGAATCGCGTAGAAGAAGCTAGCATCAAGATTCCTGAAGTGAATCGCAAGGCTTCGTCTCGACCGGTCTGGCACATGATTGGTCATGTACAAAGTCGCAAGGCAAAAAAGGTGCTGCCTTTATTCGATGTGATTCATTCGGTCGATAGCATCAAACTCGCCAAAAAATTGTCGAGTTTAGTCGAGGAGAATGAAGACAACATTGAAAAGCTCGACGTGTTGCTTGAAATAAATATTTCGGGCGAAGAGTCGAAATCAGGATTTGCGGCATTTGGCTGGTTACAGAATGCTAAAAGACGTGATACGCTTTGGCAGGAACTTGACACTGCGCTTCATCTACCCGGTTTGAATGTTCGCGGTTTGATGACGATGGCTCCAATTGTTGATAACATGGAACAAACTCGGCCAATCTTTGCAGGCCTAGCGGATTTGCGCGATGCACTGGTAGAATCTTTTGATGTTTCGTTGCCGGATTTGAGTATGGGTATGACGGATGATTACCCGATTGCAGTGGAAGAGGGGGCAACGATTGTCCGTATTGGTCGGGCCATATTTGGGCCGCGCGAATAACTGAATTAACTAATGAGGAACTAAACTGTGACACCTATTGGATTGCTGAATATAATCTTGACAGCATTCACATTTATTCTGTTCGCTCGGGTTTTGATAAGCTGGTTTCCTGATATAGATCGTTATCATCCTGTGGTACGTTTTCTATATGATGTGACGGATCCTGTATTGGAACCTGTGCGAGATTTTATGCGGAGGCAAGGCTTCAATACTGGGCCGATAGACTTCAGCCCAATGATTGTTCTCCTCATCATTATCGTGATTCAGCGTTTTTTGAATGCTGCGTAATCATGTCACAAAATCCATGACATTGCTTGTTCGTCGCTGCAACACATGTTAGGATATAGTCTGACAAGGTTGTTGAGTGCTTGAATACCTTACAATCTGAAGGTTTATATTCGTGCAAGAGTGGTTATCATGGGTATAAATCTATATCATCTGTTGGATGAATACGGTCTTTAAAAGTTTGTTACCTAGCGAAGGGTAAATTGCGCTTATGTCGATGAAGCGAAATTTCAAGATTACCGATGCAAAAAGTGGTGCCGCTTTTACAGTGCGTGTTGTCACACGTGCAAGCACGACTGAAATCGGTGGTGTACACGATGATGGTGCGTTGAAAGTGCGTTTGCAGGCTTCTCCGGCTGGCGATCCAGCGGCCAATCAAGAATTGATTGACTTTCTGGCCGGTCAACTTGATGTTGCGCCTGACCGGATTGAAATTGTCGCTGGTGAAAATACCCGCGATAAGTTGATCAGTGTTGAAGGTATTTTGACCGATGAACTGGAGGCGCGCCTCGGTATCACGTTTGATTCTTAAGTGAGATGATAGCAGGTTTGCGGTCGATAATAGTAGGAGTGTTATTATTACTGGCGGCTTGTTCAGGTTCTAATGATTCCCTACCTGTTGCAACACAAACATTGATTCCTATTGTGGTGACCGATACGCCTGTGCCGATTCTACCAACTGCCACATTGTCAAATTTGCCGGTTCCGGACGACGTGTTTGTTACGGACATCCCTACTGAGTCGCCCTTGCTAATTCCTGCTCTCGCACAGCCTCTGTTGGCTCAAGTATTGCTTGACCTATCGCAACAGCTTGAAATTCCTACCGATAATATTCAATTGATACGATTTGAAACGGCAACATGGATGACTGTTGATTTGGGTTGTGGCGAAGCGGGCGCTGTTGGCGCCGATAATCTGACGATTGAAGGCTTTCGGATTGTTGTTGAAGCCGAAGGCGATGTCTACGAATATCATACTGATAGTCAATCGAATATTCGGCAATGTGCTGACGCGGGTGTTGTGGCAGGTGATACCACAACGCTGTTGGATGTAGACCCAATTGCTGCCGAGTTGACGTTTATTGCACAACGTCGACTTGCTGAATCGCTTGACTTGCCGACCCGTCGTATTCGATTGGTCGATATTGTCCCGGTTACATGGCGCGACAGTAGTCTCGGTTGTCCATTGCCGGGACAGACATACACGCCAGTTGAGGTCGATGGTTATCGTATTGTATTGGCTGTTGGTGATGACGAGTATATCTATCACACCGACCCGGAACGCATTTTTTTGTGCGATCCTGAGAATGAGCAAGCGAGTTGAAACCCGATTATTATATTGGCGCGGGTAACGGTTCTCCGATTTGCAATTGTAAGTCAGCCAATGCTTCATGTGCGGATGTGCGCACCATATCATGGCGGTCACGCAAGGCGGCATAGAGCGGTCTTATGTTGGCAGCGATTCCCATCCGACCGAGTGTTTTGGCCGCCATCGTTTTAATTTGTGGGTCGCCTTCTTGCAGTGCTTTGAGCAATACTTGAACGCCAGCTTCGCCTGCTGGGATACTTTCACCTCGTTGGGCTGCCCATTCCACAAGCCATGTCAGCATATTGACTTCGGGATAGGGGAGCGGGTTGCGAGCGTCGTCGCTTTGCAAACTCTGATAGGCTGTTTGTGCGACAGAACGCACGTACCACTGCTCATCTTCAAGGAAAGCGCGATACAGCGCAATGACCGCCCACGTCGCATCGATACGGCGTAGCCCATATACAGCCGAACGACGAATCATCATTTCTGGGTCTTCTATAGCATCGTAAAGGATGGCGTGCCCTTCTTCGTAGTTATCCGCAAAGGCTTCGGCTAGGGCACGACTCTGCCGTTCGCGACCGCGCATATAGGCTTCAACCATTGCCTCTAATGCTTCATGGGTGCCGATAACACCGAGCGCGAAACCGGCAGCTAGTTGTACATCGCTGTCATGATCGTCAAGTAGTGGGACGAGATCGCGGACGGCGTCCGCCTCGCCCAATGCCCCCATGCCGAGACAAGCTAAGCGGCGAATATATGGATCGGCGCTGCGAATTGCTTTGCGAAAGATGAAAAGCACTTGTGGGTCTCGTGTGTCTATGAGCGCACTAGTAACACGTTCACGTATTGCTGGGTATTGTGTGGGGGCAATCAACATATTGCCGAGATGACTGAGCAAGGGCCCACGCCACGCAACATCAGTTGGCGCGTAAGCCAACCAGCGAGCGATTCTGAGGACATATTCTTGCGATAAATCCGGGGGCGAACTTAACGCGGCGCGAACGGCTTGGTCTAATGACGTGTGCATAGCCGCATAAGGCATAACTAGACGCCATGTCGGTGATTTTGCTTTTTCAGTCAATTCTTCAGTGGAGGCGTCTTTTAGCGTCAGGCTTGCGAGGTAAGCTAGTAAGGGACTATATTTGAATTGATAATGGCCATCACCACGTTCCGTGATAAGCCCCGCTTGTAAAAGTAGTGCGATGACTCGCGCTTGTGTTTTGGCGATTTGCTCTTCTTCTTTACTTCTTTTCCCGGCCTCGCCATCTGTAACTTCGGCCTGAATAGTCAGGTTGAGATTTCGCATAGCCAATATTTCAAGATTTCGCTGTGTGATGTCACCTTTGTCTAATTGCGACTTTGCCGCGAGGGCAAAATTGTTGCTTATCATGTCGTCTGCAAAATCTTTGCTGTTTTCAAACAGACGTTTAATGTAAGTGTAAAACCAGCCCTCGATACCGGGCAGTTCAACATCATCAGCAAAACTCGCCCAAATCTTGAGCGTCACCTCGAAAATAGAGAGGGCGTGTGCATTATTTTTTGCGCGGCGAATGAGATTTTCGTCGGGTGGGGCGGGTGAGCGACGTTTTTTACCCGCATTGATCTTCGGCCATGCTTGTGCCCAACGATCTACGAGAAAATTAATATCATTTTTCGACCATGTGCGCAGATATACGGGTGTGAAGCCGAGTTGTGTGAGTGTGCCGTATCCATGCACTGGAGCCGCGACGATGAAAAAATTGTGTTGATACAACATAAGCATCGCGTTTAGCCACAACAGCTTTTGTTCGCGCTCGTTTTCGGGTAATGTTTCGTAACCATCGATGAGCAGCAATGCTTGACCGCTACTTAAACGATCATAAATATTGCGGGGGACGGTTCGCGCTGTTACTGGGCCAACCTGTCGTTGAATGGCGCGGACAAGAGGTTCAGCCGGGTCTGCCTCTTCGCCAAATTCATCAATGTTTAAGTCAAGCTGAGCCAGATGAATATAAATTGGCATCAAACGGTTGATGAGTGGTATTGCGCTTTCGTCAACGGCAGAATCGAAAGTGATGCCGATATTGTCGCTAAGTTGTTGACGGGCGCGTTCTTCAAGGCTTACACGCTCTGCAATTCTTACAGCGCGATCTTTTTCGTTCAGGGCGGCCTCCTCGCTGTCGAGTTGTTCCTGAACATAATTGCGCGGTTTCTCGAAGCGTAGATGACCGAGACTGCGCAGAGCAATCGACAGCATAGCTGTCGTTCGCCCACTGCCGGGCAACCCAATCATCGCAAGTGCCCGATTGCTCCCGATGAGATCATCGACGCCAATTGTTTCGAGGAAGTAGGGTGTGTGTAAGTATGGATGATCGTATATGCGAGGTACGATATTAAAAACATCTTGCTCGTCAATATCTTCTTCTTCGCCCGATGAATGAGGCAAGTCTGGCGCACATAGAAATTTTGGTTCAACAACAATTTCAGATAAATGAATAAATTGCCCAGCGAGATGTGATGTTTCGCAAAATTCAATCAGATCAGTAATATAACGTCGGTCGCTGCTGCGTGTAGCAAAATTACGCGCTGTTGATGCTTGTTGTGTGACGGACTTTACCGCCGCGTCTAGGCGTTTCCGAACGCGGTATACACCATAAGCCGATGCCCATCCGACAGCGAGACCGATGCCAAAATTCTGAAAATCAAATCCCATGACATATTCCTCACTTAAAATACAAAATGCGCCCACAATTATTGCATTTAACAAATGATTGCCCGCGACGTGCTTCTTGCAAAATGCTGCTAGATTGCTCCACGCCACAGACAGAGCAAGCAGACCCATTCAAGAGCGCAATTGGCAAATTATTTTTCTGTTTTCGCATCGTATCATAAATATCGCGGTTTTCAGCCGAAATGTTTTCATAAACTTTTGTACGTTCTGCCGCGAGGGTTTCTATTTCAAGTAAAAGTTGTTCGCGTTCTTCAAGCAATTGCCGATGTTCGTCTGCCGATGCTTGCGACACTTGTTCGAGCTGTGCCTGTTTTTCGGCGAGTCGTTCTTCAACCTCTTCAATCGCCAACATCAGTTCAAGCAACCGGTCATCCAACTCAGCGTTGCGTTTTTTAAGCGCGGCGATTTCATTCTGCATATCTTGCATTTCTTTTGGATTGCGAACAGTTCCTCCATATAAACGTTCTTCGGTTTGTCGCGACTTTTCGGCATTAGCCTCAATTTCAAACTCAATATTTCGCGCTTGTTTTTGAAGTGGTTTAAGTTCTTCTTGGACAAGCATGAATTCTTCTTCTGCCTTTTTACGAGCAGCGTTATCGCCAAGCGCGGCATCGATTTCTTGAAGACGCTTTTGTACTTGAATATTTTTAAGATCAATTTCCTGTAATCGATACAGCATTGCTATTTGAGTCATAGCGAATTATCTCTGTGTCAATTTAGCGGATCGAAAGTTATTTGGATTAATGGTTGAAATGGAATAATTCATGTACTCTATGAAAAGGATTATACACCGCGCTAGAATCATGCGGCAAGCGAGATAGAAAATTGTAAGGTAGGGCGTTGATGCTGTCACGATATCGTGTTGATGTGACGCCCGGTGAATGGCGATGGGTAACATTCACCGGTGTGGGATTGATTTTGTTCGCATTTATTCCCTTTTTTCTGGTTGCGCTCACAGGGGCTTCCAGTCAAGAAGGCCAGTTTATGGGCGTGTTCAATAACCATATTGATGGTGCGACATATCTATCGAAGATGTTGCAAGGTCAAAATGGTCATTGGCTCATTCGGTTTCAACACACTTCTGAGGACTTCAGCCCGGCAATGATCCAATTGCTCTATGCTTTTTTGGGGCAAATTGCAGGTATCACCAATATTCCGACTATACCACTATTTCATGTTGCGCGAGTGATTGCGTCGATGTTTATGTATATGGCGATTTATTATCTTGGTGCGACAGTTTGGATGCGTGTTCGTACCAGAAAAATATTTTTTTTGTTGACTGCTTTGGGGGGCGGTTTTGGATGGTTGCTAGCGTTGTTGACGGAAAATACAAATTTTCCTGATTTGAGTATACCCGAAGCATTTCCGCTTTATAGTTCATTCGTCAATGTCCACTTCCCCCTAGCAATTGCTGCGTTGGCGTTGTTGGCCGGCCTCATCATTCGCATGTTTCGTCCCGGTTCATCGACCAGTCCCAAAGTAGATAATGGTGGCTCGTCCGCTGTTGTCTTAAGTGTTTCGCTTGCCATTCTCTATCCCCAAGCAATAGTCCCCTTAACGCTTGGGTTGGGAATTTACTTGGCAATTTATCTCTATAATCAACGTTTCGCATCCGATGAAGAAAATGGCCGACAATATGGCAATGGGCAAGATTCTGACAATACACAGAAGGACCAAAAGCTCCGGCTGGCTGTGTTGCGCACTGCGAAATGGTTGGCGCTCATTGTGTTGCCCGCGTCTCCATTTGCTGTGTATTATGCCGCAGTTGTACGCTATAACGCGGCCTTCTCTGAATGGAATAGCCAGAATATCACGCTCGCACCATCACCGGTTGTTTTTGTACTTGGATTCGGTTTTCCACTGCTTCTTGCTTTGCCGGGAATTTATCGTGCCGTGCGGCAGTTTGAGCCGGATGGCGATCAATTTATGTTATTGTGGTTGGCAGCAATCCTCATCGCTGTCTATGCACCGACCAATATTCAACGCCGGTTTTCAATCGGGATTATGCTCCCAGTTGCTTATTTTGCCACACGAGCAATTGAAGATTTCTGGTTTCAATATTGGTCTCGTCGTTGGCGTTTTAGAGCGTTCGCTGCTGTCCTCGCTTTTTCTTCTTTGAGTTTCTTACTTGTTTTGTTTGTTCCCATTCTGCCTGCTTTGACGGGTAATCCGCAACAAAGTGAAGGGGTCTTTCTCGAACGTGATTATACAACGGCATTTCAGTGGTTAGAAAATCGTGCTCAATCAACAGATGTCGTCTTAGCTTCTCCCAAAGTCAGTATTTGGTTGCCAGCATGGGCGGGTACGAGAGTTGTTTATGGGCATCCATTCGAAACACTTGAGGCGGACGCTAAGAAAGAAGCTGTCATCAACTGGTATCAAGATGAATCCGCTGAAAATTGCAACACGTTGTTGGACAATGAGCATGTGCGGTTTGTCATTGCCGGGCCGCGCGAAGATGAATTGGGCGTTACGGGTTGCCTTGACTCGCTGCAACTCATTGCACAATTTGGTCGTGTTTTCCTCTATGCGGTCTAATCAATGTCTTATCGATACATGATACCCATATCGGTTGGATTGCTGTTATTGTTGACAGGCTTTCGACCGGATTCGTTGCCATTTCAACCACAGAGTTTGTTTTCAGATGCTGTTGTTACCCATTGGCCGAATGCGCATTTTACAAGGCGTGTTGTCCTTGAAGAACACAGATTTCCTGTGTGGCGAGAGACGATAATGGCTGGTCAACCCTTTGCCGCGAATCCATTGAATAAAACAGCGTATCCTCCGCAGTGGCTTGTGATTTTGTTGCCGCCCGCTTTACATCTCAATGTGATGATAACCATACATTTGTTACTGGCCGGATGGGGTATGGTTCGGTGGGCACAATCGTTGGGGCTTCGTCGAGAAGCTGTTTTGTTGAGTGCCGTCGCTTACATCCTCGCACCGCGAATAGTTGCGCATCTCAGTGCTGGGCATCTCGATATTATTTATGCAATGGCATGGTGGCCGTGGTTGATGCTCATGGCGCGACGTGCTTTGATACAAGAGCGGCATACTCTGTTCAATATGACCTGTTTGGGCTTATCTGCTGGGCTGTTGTTTTTGGCCGATGTTCGTGTGAGTTTGTTCGCTTTTGGAGCAGCCGGTGTCTATATCTTCATTCATTTGTCAAACATTGGCGAATGGCGGCGACTTGCAAGATTTGCTATTCCTCTTATTTTGCTGATTTTACTGACAATCTCGTTGACATTACCATTGTTGAGTTGGCGCGAATATACGAATCGTGGCGATTTGCGTGTTGACGAGGCTGGGACGCTGGCACTTGAGCCATTACATCTGCTCGGTTTGATTTTGCCCGCGCACGAAGGCAGCGTTGAAACACTAACCTATCTCGGATTGCCGGTGATGGTGTTGGGCGTCATTGGTATCGCCTCGATGCGTGTGCGATACCGATGGCTGTCGATTGTCGCTGCAATTTTTATTTTCATGTATGCACTTGGCGGCAATGGAGTCTTATGGCCTGTATTAGCAGACAACCTTGCTTTTCTGCGCTGGTTTCGCGTCCCGTCACGCATTTGGTTGATTCCCACCTTGCTCGTGCCCATTCTTGCGGGGCATGGACTGCAACAAGTATTGGTGTGGGGCGATGCTGTTCGCGAAAAACAAGTGTTGCCCGCTCTCAAACGAGTACGTTTGTTGATAGCTGCTACTATGCTGGTGGTCATTATCACCGGCATATTTGCATTGTCGTTTTTGCCGTTACCGGCATCAACTGGCCTAAGTGCGTTGGTCAACGGTACGATGTTAGCCGCGATATTGCTGAGTGCGCTTGCTGGGCGGTTATCATCGCGGCATGTCGTTTGGCTCATCATGGGCATCATCTTTCTCGATTTGATGTGGACGGGGACTCATTGGTTGGAGTGGCGGGGCAAAGATGTATGGTTAGAACCATATCGTGTATTGGCTGAGCGCCTAGTCGAGGATGAGCCACATCGTATCTATTCACCCGCATACAGTTTGCAACAACAGGTCGCCGAAGAATATGATTTACAGTTGTTCGGTGGTGTTGACCCGTTCCAACTCACTGGTATTGTTGACGCAATTGAGCAGGGAAGTGGTGTGCCGATTACAGTGTACAGTCCGGTTGTGCCACCATTGAACGTTGTCGATGAAAATAATCTCAATCTAGCCAATCGAGACGCTACCATTAATACGCAGACTTTGGCACAGTGGGATGTTAGTCATATTGTCGCGCCGTATACAATCGACCATGAAAGATTGCAATTACTCGACACGGTGAATAGCGTCCTGATATATCGCAATCTTGACTATGATATGACGGCTGTGTCGCGTGAGCATGTCCCGAATTGGCCGGAAGATTGGCCAAGATTGCCGGATGTTGAGACAGTGCAAAGCCTCAATCGTATGATGACTATCGTGACAATCATATCATTTGTCATATTTGCATTCACTGTGATATACCTCGCAAGGGAAACCTATCAACGTCATGTCCACCAATAAATTCAACTTCACCCCAACAAAGAGGGCTTCACGCATGCCGTTGATATTATTGGCAATCGTGCTTGTTGTGACTTTTTATCGGTTGCTTATCGGCGATGTGTTGTTCTGGGGATTGCCATCGCTACAATTTTACCCGTGGCGCGAATATGCGTTTGACGCGCTGCGTCACGGTCAACTGCCATTCTGGAATCCATACAACGGGGCTGGTACACCTCTAATTGCCAATTATCAATCGGCGGTGTTTTATCCATTACATTGGCCCGGCATTGTCTTGCCACTCGGCTGGTACATGGGTGTTTCGGTTGTGCTGCATCTGTTCATTGCCGGGTGGGGGATGTGGATGTTCGTCGGGCGTCTTGGCATACCATCGCCGGGACGTGGTGTGAGTACGCTCGCTTTTGGTTTGACGAGCTTTTTAGTCGCGCGGCTCGGCACATTCCCCATGATTGATGTGGTTGCATGGTTACCGTGGTTGATGTGGGCTGTGCTCGGTGTGCTGTTGTATGCTCGGCAGCGCGACATTGGGTGGGTTGCCTTGTTCGCTGCGTTGCAATTGTTGGCCGGTCACGCACAGATGACGTGGTACAGTTTCGTCATGGCCGGTGTGTATGCTTCGTGGTGGATTGCGCGCTATGACCGCGAACAGTGGCGACGATTGGGACTGATAATCATCGGTTTGATACTTGGTGCAGGCATTGCGGCTATTCAACTGATTCCAACGGCTGAGTTATTACTGCAATCACAACGTTCTAGCGGAGTCGATTTTGATTTCGCCGCCAACTTTAGTTATAGCCTGACCCGTTTACCGAATCTGCTCACGCCGAATGTCTTTGGTAATCCCGGTTTCGGCACCTATTTGACTGGCGGCGCATTTTTTGAAGATGCAGTTTATATTGGGTTGTTGCCATTGGTGTCGGCGGTAGCTGCGTTGTTTGGCTGGCTGAGCGCGAAGCTGCGCCGCTCAGATTCTGAGCGCCCCGCTTTTTTTCGCGATGTGCCGTTTTGGTGGTTATGGGCTGTGGTTGTCTTCGTCATTGCACTTGGACGGAATACACCCGTGTACCCGTTTCTTTTTGAACATGTTCCGACTTTTGATGCCTTTCAAGCGCCGGTGCGTTGGCATGTCTTAACCGTTTTCAGTCTCAGTGTGCTAGCTGGCATGGGAGTCAGCGTATGGGGACGGGGGCATTGGGTTTTGTTTGGAACGCGCCTAGCAATCGCCGGGAGTATCGGCGCGGCGTTGCTGGCTCAGTTCGGTGCGTCACGAATTTTGACCCCGGAGGTGCTTGAAGATTCAGGCGTACAGGTTTTGATTGATGCTATCGTTACCATCGGGATCCTTGCTGCTATTCTTGGCGGGTTAACATTGTCACAACCGGAGGAGACAAAGGGCAAACGGTATCGCTGGTGGAAATTGAGTGTTCTCATCTTTCTCGCGATTGATCTTGGATGGGCGGCGCGTGGCTTAAATCCGGTTGTTCCAGCGGAATTTTATGAGCGGCGAGAGATTGGCTCAGACTCATCTGAAATAGTACGGGCATACTGGCCGCGAGACCTCGAAGAAGATGAAGATGGAGTGAAGTTCGGGACATATTTTCAATTCCGGGATTATCGTGTCGCGGTAGATGCCTGGCGGGAGTTGCGCACGAGTGAATTACCGAATTTGAATCTGATTGATCGACAGTATTTGTTCAACAATTTTGACCCGTTGTTGGTTGGTCATTTTGCAGATTATGTCGATTTGGTTGAGGCAGTAGACGGCGCACAGCGAGAGCATTTATTGCAAGCTGCCGGGGTCAATGCAGTTTATGTTTCTAGTGGCGCAGTCGAGATGTTGGAAACAGAAGCTACTCGCGCTTGGTTTGCTCAGGAGGTGCGTTTCAATTCAGAAGGAGATTCGGTTGGGGACTATTTGCTAAATGCGGATTGGAATCCGACAGAGCGAATCAATATCTTCTGTAAAGTGGATTGTGTCGAAGATCTCATTGTAGAACAACCTGGTGTCGTTCTTGATATTCACGACACATTTAATGCCACCATAATAACGGTCGATACCGAAGACGACGGGTATCTCATCGTTGCTGATACATACTATCCGGGATGGCAAGCATTGGTTGATGGAGTACCGACCAAAATCAAACAGGCGAATGGTGCTTTCCGTGCAATTGCTGTGCCTGCCGGTGCGCAATCTGTGCGATTTGAATATCGTCCATCATGGTTGTTACCAGCCGTGTTAATAACGGTGGCTTCGCTTCTCGTGACCATTGTCCTATTTCGAGTCAAGAACTTAACCACTAAATCGTCTGAAGACCTGTAGAATAGTTACAGGTCTTTTATTAAAGGCGTAAGATATGCTTTTCTCTCCGTCACCGAAGCGTGACCGCCCGCAACTACAACTTTCAGAACGCCGTTTGCTCTTGATGGCGGGTGACGCGATAGCAACTATTTTCGCAGTTTTCATCGCGCTTCGTATTTGGGCATTTGTTGCTGAGCGACCGTTCACGCCGGAATTTATTCGACCACAAGTAGTTTGGTTTTTTATCTTACCCGGTCTATGGATTTTGTTGGCTGGTGCCAATGATTATTACGATTTGCGTATTGCGGCTTCGAAAATCACGTCATTCCAACGACTGGTGCTCATCACGACACAGATGCTCGTCGTTTATCTGGTCATCTTCTTTGTGTCGCCACGAGAATCGTTGCCGCGTTTGTTCATACTTTATTATGGTGTGTTGGCATTTGTGTTTGTTGGCTTGTGGCGTTTTGCCAATCCGGTGCTCATCGGGTGGGCGAGTCAACCGCGTCGCATTTTAATTGTGGGGACGGACTGGGCAGCGCAAACCATCATCGACACAATTCGCGCAGATGCGTGCGACGAATACGAGATTAATGGCATTATTGGTGAGGCGAGTGAAGTTGGCAGTTCTATACGGGGCGTCCCGGTGATTGGTAGTGGTCGTGACTTGATGAATTATGTGCGGCGTGATGGCATCAGCGAAGTTATTGTGTCATCAACCCGCGAATTGGATGGCGAGATTTTTCAAAGTGTGATGGATGCCTATGTATCAGGTGTCGCAGTCGTGCCGATGCCGCTTGCTTATGAGACCATCACCGAACGTATACCCGTTGAGCATGTCAATAATAACTGGTCTGTTGTGTTGCCTATTGACGGCAATACGGGTTTTAATCCCTACCCGCTTTTTAAGCGTGGGATAGATATTGTGCTTGCGGTGATCGGCTTGCTCATCTTTTTAGTGTTGTTGCCCTTTATTGCGCTCCTCATCAAGCTCGATTCGCGTGGTAGTGTGTTTTATGCGCAGCAGCGCGTTGGTTTGAATGGTCGTATCTTCAAGATGTATAAATTTCGTTCGATGGTGCAAGATGCCGAAGTCGAGACAGGTGCCGTCTTCGCGCAGAAAAACGATGTGCGCATCACGCGGGTGGGTAAATTTTTGCGCAAGTCGCGCTTAGACGAATTGCCGCAATTATACAATGTGCTCAAGGGCGATATGAGTCTTGTCGGCCCGCGCCCCGAGCGCCCCGAACATGTGCAGCGCCTCGCCGAGCGTATCCCGTTTTATCGCACACGACTGGTTGTGCGACCCGGTGTGACCGGTTGGGCACAGGTGCGTTATCACTATGGGGCCAACGATGAGGATGCGCTCGTCAAGTTGCAATATGATCTCTATTATCTGCGTCATCAATCACTGGCGCTTGACCTCAATATTATCTTGCGCACGGTCGGTAAAATGTTGACGATGAAGGGGACGTAGATGCGACAGAGACGATTGGGGCTGGCGTTGCTGGCGGTGTACCTCTCGTTTATCGGCGGTGCTTATTACAACACAATATTCCCGGTGCGTTTCTTTCATCATTTCATCATCACGGTCTTGCTCGCTGTTTGGTTGGGGCGCCGCCTCCGACGTGGGCAAGGCTTACCGCACACATCCATCAATCGACCCTTATACGCATTGGTTGGTTTTTGGATTATCTCCGCCGCTTTGAGTATCGACCCACGAATCGCTTTTGAAAATTTGTGGTTTCCGATTGTTCACATCCTCATGTTTTTTGTGATTGCAGACTGGATGCAACACGGTCGTCAACGCTTGGTGATGGAAATTCAATTTTTGTTGGCGGCGCTCGCTGTGATTCTTGGAGGATTACAACTGGCCTCATGGTTTTTGGGGCTTGGCATTGTGCCCGGCACACAAGTGGGATGGATTGATGTCATCGGTGACGGCCTCTTATTCCCGCCGAAGATACCGGGAATTTGGTTGCCGCTTGGTGTGACGACTTGGATGGCGGGGTATACCGCGCCGCTTGTCATCATTGCCGGTGTGTGGGGGGGGACGGTGAAACAACACGATTACCGGATTGTATTACGTGGCCTTGCGGTTGCGTTGTTCATCATCATGATTTTCACCTTTTCGCGCGGCGGGTTGATTTCACTCGGCGCAGGGTTTGCTGTCTTGATATGGTTCCGTGTTTTGCGGATAGATGTCGTCCGCCGTTTTAATTTATCGCGTGTGTTGCTTGTTGGTGGTACTGTCGCAGGGATGGTGATTGTTGTTGCTTTCGTTGTTGTTTCGATGAGTCAATCCAATGCGAAGGTCGTCGGCGACGCGCGACGGATTGATATGTGGGTGAGCGCGGCGGAAATGGCACGAGACAATCCGGTGTCCGGTATTGGGCCGGGTTTATTCGGGCGTGCGTATCGCGATTATCGCAATCCGAGCATTGTTGATGACCGAATGGCGACGGCGCACAATGTGTATCTGAACACAGTTGCCGAGACAGGTTTTATCGGCGCGGTGCTTGGCTTATGGTTGTTGCTTGCTCTTGTCCGAGCGTGGTGGGGGCAATGGTCTCGTGCTGAAGATGCGATGTATAAATTTAGATTAGAGGCCACATTCGCGGCGCTTGTTGGCTTTGGGGCGCAGAGTCTCGTCGATGTTTTCGTTGCGACGCCACTTGTGTTGCTGGCGATTATTTTGATTGCCTACAGCATTATCGATCAATCTGCGCCGGATGACGATACAAATTCTCGTCGTGTCAATCGTCTTGAGACTGGCATTGCATTGGGGATCGTTCTCATTTACGGTCTCGGCTTTATACAGGCAGACCGTGCCCAACTCAGCCATCAACGCAGTATTCGCGGTGGCGATACAGCATTGCAAGATGCTCAACGCGCCGCCGAACTTGATCCTGATTTGCGTTTGTATCAGCTCAATGTGTTTTATCTTTCAGCACAACAGGCGCTGGCACAAAGTCCACAAGATATTGATGCAGCCATTCAGTATTATGAGCAAGCGCTTGAACTCGAACCGACATGGGATACAGGCTGGATTAATTATGCGGCGTTATTGCAATGGGATGGGAATATCTCTGGTGCGTTAAATGCGCTTGAGACCGCGCATCGCATCAACCATCAGAATACGGCACGTTTACATTGGGCACGACTCGCTGAGGAAATGGATGCCGCCTCGCGAGACGATATTGTCGATGCGTATGTTGAAGCGCTTGTTGATAGTGGACATATTCCCTTTGCAGATTTTTGGTCACAGACTGAATTACGCCGCGAGGCGCTCTTCCGTGCTATTGAGGAATACAATGTTGAAGTACGTTACCGTGTCATGACAATACATGATCCAGAGTCTCGCATGATGCTGCTCGCCGAGTCACCACACACGGCCGCCGAGTGGTGGGTGGATGGTGAGTATGCGCTGAGGGTGGAACATGACTTGCAACGTGCGATCAACAGTTTTACGCAGGCGATTGAGCAGCAACCGGGCAATGGCGATTATTACGCATCGCGCGCCCGGGCTGAATTGACAATTGATGCCGATGCTGCAAGACGCGATCTTTTGCGGGCAGAATTACTCGGCACACGTTGGGAATACCCGAATGCGATTCGCATTGCATTGGCGACAACTTCCGAAGAAATTCGTGATTTACAAGTGCATGCCTTACCGCCGCGCGTGGCTGACTTGAATTTTTCGGGTGTATTATTTGCTGGGCGTGTCGCGCAATTTGAATTGTTTCCTGAGATGCGTTGGCCCGGCCCCGGCAGCGCTGCGTTGCAACCGTGGTATGACCTCGCGGATAATTATCTGGATGACGGTCGAGTGCAGAACGCAGTACAAGTATATCAAGCCATTCTTGATTACGCGCCATTTGAAGATGCTGCTCGCGTCCGGTTGGACGAATTGGGGTTGGCTGCATGATTCAGACTTTTATCGACAAATCAACTTGCGAAAAAACGATCATTCATGTTTCGCTCTAATGTTCTTGCTCGGCCACTCATCGCTGCTTTATGGATGTATCTCCTCAGTATCGGAGGGACATTCAACGGTGTGCTCCTCCTTGAGATTCAACGTGTCACCCTAGCATTGATGGTGTTGCTGGTCGCGGGATGGTTGTTGTTGCGTTGGCGGAAGCGTTGGTATTGGCATCGCACTGTGTTGGATGTTGTGACGTTGCTGTGGGTGTTTGCGATTGTTGTATCGCTTCTTGCTAATCAAGCGATATGGCGGCGCAGCGTCGTCGGCATCTGGTATGTGATGTTGTATATCGGCGTGTGGTACATTTTGCATGACGTCGTTGCCAATCGTGCCGTTACACGTGAGAAGATCATCGATGGGTTGCTGATTGGTAGTGTGCTCGTCATCTTATTTGGTTATTTACAAACGATTTTCTGGCTGCGCGATAATTTGCCTTTATTCCGCGCGGGGCTTCTTGGTATTGGATTGCCGCGCCCGGGCAGTCTCATCGGCAACCCGAATGCGCTCGGTGGGCTGCTTTTGATGTTGCTGCCACTCGCTGCCGGGCGTTATCTGATGGTGCGCCGTCGTTTTGAGCGTATCCTGTTGTCTGTGTATGTTGTGTCGGTTGTGTTTTTGTTATTCCTCACCTTCTCACGCGGTGCATGGCTTGGTTCAGCCGCAGGGTTATTTATTTTTGGGTGGCTCTTTTTAGTCCATGAAGACTTGTTATCTGTTGGTGCATTGCGATTATGGTGGCGTGGGCAGACTGCGCGTATTCGTGCGCTTGTGTCAGTATTTCTGACAATATTCACAATAACTTTGGCTGGCGGGATTCTGCTCTTTATGCGTTCATTTGCGTTCAGTGGGCGCGGTCTCGGCCTGCGTACTGGGATTTATCAAGCTGCGGTTGATCTTTTCAGCGAACGACCGATTGTAGGTTCTGGCTTATTCACATTTGGTCGTGGCTTGGCGCGGATGCAATCGATGCCGCCGGAGACACCACACAGTCATGCGCATAGTATTCCGTTGAATGTGGGTGTAGAGCTTGGTGTTATTGGTTTGGTTGTGCTTGGTTTGACCATTGTTGTTCTGCTTCGTGCGATGCGTCGTAATTGGTTGCAAGTTGGCGACGATAGGCGCCTATTGTTTGTTGCTACATTTGCTGCTGTGGTTGGTTTTGGCACACACCAGCTTGTAGACATCCCGGCGATGATGCCGGTGATTGCGCTGGTTGGTCTTGTTGTTCTCGCTGTTGCGACAATGCCGCTTGATGTGACGCGCCTCACGGGACAGCGCGTGCCTTTGCACTCAAGTATTCTCGTCGTTGGATGGGGTGTGTTGCTTGTCTTTGGCTTTCGTGACCACTTGCGATACAACGATTATCTTTCCGTTATGCAAGTCGCTGCAGATAGCGAAAATTTTCGTCAGGGTGCAGAAAATCTACAACCGCTCATCGATGCTGACCCGTCATTTGCGATTTATTATCTGCAACAGGGGATGCTTTACGGGCTTGCGGCCGATGAGGGTGACGAGACAGCATTACAATCGGGCATTGTTTCATTGGAAAATTTTGTTGCGCTTGAACCGACCTATGCTGTCGGGCGAGTCAATTTGGCGGCATTGTACCGACAGGCAGGACGGGATGATGATGCCTTGTCGTTGATGCAGGATGTCGTCAATGATGCACCTGATGCGTGGTCGCTAGCTTACCAATTAGGGCGCTATGCCGAGTCATTGGGGGAAACGCAAATCGCACGCTCTGCCTATCAACACATGTTGCGCATTCGACCGGATACGTTTCTATTGCCGGGATGGGGCGAGACATTTGAGGCTGATGAATTCGCGGATGATGCGCTACAACGTTCGGCGGCGGCGGAGACAGTTCGCTTACTTGATGACGGGCAAATCGTCGCGGCGAATATGCTTTGGCGCAGTAGCGGCGAAAGTCAACAAAGTAGTAGGCGTCGTTATGTGATTGACGTATTGCTCACACTCGCGCTAGGTAATCGCGAAGATGCCGTCACCGCACTGGATAATTTGTCGTTGTTGACAGAAGGCGAAGAGTCTGCGTGGTTGCATCTTGGGCAGGCGCGTCTTGCGAGTTTTGATGGCGACTTTGCTAGGGCTGCTTCTGAAATCGAGCAGGCGCGGTCTGCTCTTGTGTTGAAGCCATTTGAAAATGATTATGCCACTGGGGACAATCTAACATTATTGCAATTTTTGCGCTTAGGGATCAGTCGTCAATTTTTACCACAAGTCGGTTATATAACGGCTGACCCGATTTTATTACATCTTTTGGAGAACGAGTCTTGAGGTCTGCTATGCGGCAGTTAACGATTGAACGGTCGGCAGTGATTATCTTGTTCGCTTTGCTCTTCGCACTGGCGACCCGTGTGCCGATTGACAGCGATACATGGTGGCACATCCGCAGTGGCGAACATATTCTGAACGAAGAATTCATCCGGCAAGATCCATTCTCATTCACAAAATTTGGCGAGGATTGGGTCAATCATAGCTGGGGTTCACAGATTGTCATCTTCGCCGTCTGGGAAATCGCTGGGAATTTCGGCCTCGCGATTTACACGGCGCTACTCGCGACGGCGGGTATGGCTGTTCTATTCCGCATCAGCGCGGGTAGTGTCTATTTACGGATGTTTGTGCTCGTCATCGGCGCAGCGACGGCGGCGATTTTCTGGTCACCTCGCCCACAGATGATGTCTTTTTTCCTGAGCACAATTGTGCTCTACATTCTCTATTTGTACAAACGACGCGGCATCGACCGCTTATGGCTTCTGCCGATTGTGATGATGTTGTGGGGTAATTTACACGCCGGATTTTCGATTGGTTTTATTTTGATGGGCGGGGTGATTGCTGGAGAGATTATCAACAACCTCCTCAATCGTGATGAGGATGACGTGATACCCATCTCCGGGATTCGCAAGTTGATCGTCATCAGTTTGATTTCGGCGGTTGCGCTGGTCATCAATCCTTATGGGCCGAAGATATTGCTGGTGCCATTTCAAACCGCGAGCCTGACGACATTGCAAAATTTCATCCAAGAATGGAATTCGCCGAACTTCCACGAGCGGCAAACGTGGCCGTTTATCATCTTGACGGTTGCCTTGATATTGGCTGTTGGCAACAGTCGTAAGCGTCTCGATTGGACAGATTTTATACTGGTATCGGGGACTTTTTTCATGGCGCTGTTGGCTGGGCGGAATATTGCGGTCTACGCAGTCGCAGCGACTCCTGTCGTTGCATATTATCTCGACGCAACATTGAAAGATCGTGGTTGGGTGTTGCGAACGGTCAAACGTCCGACCCGGCGTATGACGCGCATCAATGCCGTATTGGTGAGCGTCATCGTGCTCGCATCGCTTGCGAAGGTGCTCGTCGTGTTGGACACTGAGACTGTCACTGCCGCGCAAGAGCAATTTTTGCCAGTGCATGTCGCCGAATATCTCAACGAACATCAACCCCCCGGTCCGATATTCAATAGTTATAACTGGGGCGGTTATTTGATGTTCGCCGCGCCGTCGTACCCTGTATTCGTCGATGGCCGTACCGATTTATACGGTGACGAATTCTTGACGACGTATTTGCAAACGGCGCGTGCTGGTGATAATTGGCGCGAAACACTTGACGAATTTGGCATCAACTCGATTGTTGTCGAAGTGAATAGCGGATTGGGACGGGCCATTCGTGAAGAACCGGGCTGGCGTCTCGATTACGAAGATGAGATGGCTGTTGTCTTTGTTCGCGAAAGGGGGATGGATGACAACTAAGACCGGCACTGTCGGCAACACGGTTCAGCTCACAACATTACTGGGTGATTTTCGTTTGTTGGTGATGTTGTTTGTTGGGTTTCGTTTGTTGATGATGATAATCTATCAACCCTTGATCGTCGAAGGTACCGAGCGCGGCATAGGCGCTGGCGGCGACTTCATGACTTATTTTCAAATCGCTGCGCTGTCCGACAGTTTGGGGATGCCGTTTCGCGATTGGTGGACTGAATTTCCGCCGGTATGGTCGTTCCTCAGCGTTGGGGTTTATCAATTGTTGGGGGAAAATGTAGCTTACAGTAATTTTGCTGGCTTCATCGGATTTATTATCCTCATCTTTGATACGGGTAATTTGGTGTTGATGTACAAGCTCGGTACACGGCTTTATGGACGTAACACCGGCATGGCGCTTGCGTGGATTTATGCGCTGCTGGTTGCGCCGATGATTTTTGTATTTTGGACATTTGAGCCAATGGTCGCCTTTTTTTTGTTGTTGGGGGTGTGGTGGTTGCTGCAAGACAAATACAATCACTCAGCAGTGGCAATCGCACTCGGTGCGTTGACGAAGTTTACGCCGGCGCTGTTAATTGGGGCACTTTGGCGCTTTCATAAAGAACGAACCGCATTGCAATTCACTGGCGTTGTGCTCGGATTATTTGCGCTGGTCTACATCCCCTTACTTGCACAAAATGCTGATATGACACGTCCATCGCTCACTGCACAATTCAACAAAGCATCGTATCAAACTGTGTGGGCGCTCATCGACGGTAATTATCGTACCGGTAACTTCGGGCCGTTGACCGACCGCACCGACCCGTCACGCGCCGAGAACATTTTGCCCGGCCTCAATCCAGCGACGATTCCCGGTATCGTGCGTTTAGCTGTCGCGGGTGCAATTGGGTTGTTTGTCTTTTGGCGGACGAAGCGCTTCGACGAGCGGGGACTGGTTGCATTTGTCGGTATCACGTTGATGATATTTTTCTTACAGGCGCAGGGTTGGAGTCCGCAGTGGTTGGTGCAAATTATCCCGTTTGTGTTGTTGACATTTCCTACACGCAATGGGGTTTTGGTTGTTCTTTTGTTGAGTTTTCTCGTCTTCACCGAATACCCATTGCTCTTTATTCGGACGGGCGATACCGGTGGTGAGATTAGCGGTGCATTGGTTGGCCCCTTCACGATTATTGTATTGGCGCGGACGGGCTTGCTCATCGCGCTGGCGATTGGTTTTTATCAACGTTTGCGACAGGAACCGGTGAATATTCAGGTTGATTGATGCGTTTATCATATCTCGATTCTTCGTGGAAATATCTCCTTCTCATTTTGCTTCTAGCCGCCGGTTTGCGATTGGTCAATCTCAGCGGACGGGCGTTGTGGTATGACGAAGCCTTTGCTGTGCTATTCGCCGAGAAGGGGCTTGATGCCATGCTCGACGGCACATTGACAGAGGTCGAAGGTGGCGCGGCGGACATCCACCCGTTGCTCTATTACACGACGCTCGACATCTGGATGGAAATCTTCGGGCAGAGTCCTTTCGCCGTTCGTCTGTGGAGTGTGATGCTCGGCCTGTTGACAGTCGGTGTCGTATATGTGCTGTCTCGTGAATTGTTCGATGAGAAGACCGGCTTCACTGCCGCATTGATTACGGCGATAGCGCCGTTTCACGTTCAATATTCGCAGGAAACCCGGATGTACAGCCTGCTGGGTTTGCTGCTGATGCTGACGACGTATTCATTCCTCAAGGCATGGCGTTCGCAAAAATGGATTTGGTGGGTTGCTTTCGGTGTGCTCGCCGGGTTAGCGATGTACACACAACAATTGGCCGCCTTTTATCTGATAACGCTTGGACTGGTGCCATTTGTAGCGAAGCGTCGCGGGCAGATATACCGTGTCGTTGTCGGCGCTGTTGTTGCGATTGTTGTTTACTTGCCGTGGCTGATTAATTTGCCGAGTCAATTTAACAAAGTCCGTTCTTATTACTGGATTGCGAAACCGAACCCGGCACGTTTTTTATTGACGATACGTTCATTTCTCGTCGTCAATCTCGATATGCCGGCTTCTGTTTCGACGCCCGCCTTTTTGGGTGCATTATTTATGATGTTGTTTGTCATTGTTCAGGTGTTTATTTTTGCGCGTAGTCGTCGCACACCGCGTCCACAACTGCGGATTGTCTTGTTTGTTGTATGGCTTGCCGGGATGCCACCGTTGTTGATGTGGCTGGTGTCACAATTTCAGCCGGTGTATCTCGAACGCGGCTTGATTGCCTCGGCTTTGATGCTCTATATCCTATTGGCATGGTTGTTCACGCGCAGTGGTGTACCGCGACCGATACTCACTGTGATTGGCGTTGTTGCGTTATTGTTGGTCGGTGTTGGGTTGTTTTATCAATATACGTGGGATCAATTCCCCAATTCGCCATTTCAAGATGCCGGTGATTTTGTGCGTGCAAATTGGCAAGCGGGCGATGTCGTCGTCCACCAAAATAAAATCTCAGCATTGCCGATGATTTATTACGGACGCGACCTCACACAACACTACATCGGCGATACACCCGGCGCTGCGGAGGACACACTGGCCTTGCCGACACAAGAAGCTCTACAGTTGCTCGCCGATTCCTGTGTGCAGGCGGCAGTCGGTGACGGTCAACGAGTTTGGTTTGTGACATTTGGCTTCGCCGAAGAACAATACGCCTCTGCCGGGCGTCCTGAATTTACACAGGCCGTCACATGGTTGCAGGCGAATTTTACGGAAATGCAAACGTATACCTTCAATGACTTGACCGTTCAATTATTTGAACGAGACGAGGATGTTCATGCTGAAAGTGTAGATTGCGCCGTATGATAGAAAATCGATTATGGAGTTCGCATCAATGGTGCTAAACCGCACATTTATCATCTTCGGTATTTTAATTCTCGGCGTATTGCTTATTGGCAATGTGGTTGCCACACATCATTTTTTGACAGAGCCGTATCCCGGCCACAATGATTTTCTCTCGCGATGGGAAGGCGCACGAGCGTATTGGCAAGATGGTCTCAATCCATATTCCGACGCGGCAAGTTTGAGCATTCAAGAACGTATTTATGGCCGGGCAGTCGTAGAAGGTGAAGACCCCGGATTTTTTGCTTATCCATTTTATACGGTGTTTTTCGTCGGGCCATTGGTGACGGTCTCATACGCATGGGCCTCGGCGATATGGATGGTCATCCTCGAAGTGTCGTTGATTGCGGCTTTGTTTTTGTTGATGAATCTTTTGAATTGGAAGCCGCACCCGTGGTTATTGGCTTTGATGTTGGTGTGGACATTGCTGTTTTACTTTTCGGCACGCGGTCTCATTCTTGGTCAACCAGGACATCTAGTTTATTTCTTACAAATCTTCGCATTGTGGGCGTTCTGGAAAGGTCGCGACGATTGGGCGGGGGCAATGCTGGCGCTTTCAACTTTCAAACCACAGATGGGCTTTTTACTCGTCCCATTGATTTTGCTCTGGGCTTTTCGTGTACAACGCTGGCGGATGATAAGTAGCTTCGTTGTCGTCTTCGGTGTGCTCATATTGGGGTCTTTTATCTTGCAACCCTCATGGATGGGGGATTGGTTGAAACAAGTGCAGAATTACCCGTCATACACGGCGCTCGGTTCACCTGTATGGATTGTCACCGAGTATTATCTCGGTCTCGGCAGCGCCGTAACAACGCTGGTGACTATTGTTCTGTACGGGGCATTATTCTGGGTGTGGTACGATGTGCTCAAGAAACGTGATGCGACACGCTTCTTGTGGACGGTTGCCTTAACCTTGACGATTACGCATCTCGTCGCTGTACGCACAGCGACGCCGCATTATGTCGTTTTCATGCTGCCAATCATCTTTTATTTTAGGTCGCTGCAAAATTGGCGTCCTCGACAGGCTTCGTTGTGGACGGGCGGTATTTTGCTGCTTCTACTCATCCTCCCGTGGATACACTTTTTGCTCACCGTCGAGGGCGAATTTGAACATCCTTCGGTTTATTTGCCGTTGCCATTTTTATCTCTCATTTTGCTGTGGTATACCCGACGACTCTGGTGGCGGGCGTCACCGCAGTTTTTTCTAGTTGAAAAAACGCTTCTGACTGGGGCAGCTGACTAATGCAATTTTTGGTTGTGAATAGAGTCCCTCTCAAAGTCTTCTTGTTTGCATTATTCGTTGCTAGTATAACCTCGACTCCTTATCTAGTTGGCGAATTGAATGCCCCGGCTGGGGGGGCTTACACCGGTGCAGCAATTTCTCCGATTGGCGTGCAAGTCGATTACAACAGCCATCTCGCCAAAATGTGGCAGGGACGACGCGGCCAATGGTCGTATCAATTATTATTCACTCACGAAGCACATGTCGGTTTACCTCTTGTACAAAGTTTTTATGTCGCATTGGGTGCGCTTGGTGGCGTTTTGGGTTTGAGTTTGCCATTGATGTACCATCTGAGCCGATTTATTTTGACGGCGGGGATGGTGTTGGCAATTTGGTCGTTCAGTGCTTATTTTTTTGTTGATGATAGACGGCGTTGGTTAGGGTTAATTTTCGGCACATTGATGTTGGGGTGGAGTTGGGTGTTGCTTATTGTCGCACCGGGTCTGACGGAGCAAGTCTCACCGATTGAGTTCTGGTTGCTCGATGCGTTTAATTTGTTGGGGGCGTTGTACATGCCGCACTTCGCGGCGGGCATTATTTTGCAGATTATTGCGCTGTTATCCTATGATCGTTGGGTGCGCTTGGGCATACGAAAGCACCTCGCGATCTTGACGATAGCCCTTGCTGCCGAGAGTATCATTCAGCCATATATGATTCTCATATTTAGCACGCTGTTCGTTATGTTGACGTTATTTCATCTACGTGTTTCAAAATTGTTGAACTGGCGGCAAGCTGCATGGTTAGCAATCCCTCTCGGTATACACGGTGCTTTGATTTTATATCAATTTTTTGCTTTTCGAGCTGACCCCGTCTGGTCGAATTTTGTCCGACAAAATCAAACTTTATCACCGGATGTGATCTTTTATATTCTGGGGTATCTGCCGTTCATTATTCCGATTATATTCGGCGCACGCCGCTTTATGTTGGAAGATGCTGATGATCGCTGGTGGATACCTATTTTGTGGACGGCGTTGGTTGCCGCTTTGTTATATGGGCCATTCCCAACACAACGTCGCTATTTGATAGGCGTGCAAACGCAATTAGCAGTTTTGGCGGCGTATGGTTGGCAGGTCGGCGTCTTGAAGCGCGTGAAAGCATCGTTCCGTTTGCTGCTTACTGTTGGCTATGGTCTTGCTGCTGCCGCTGTGTTGTTGGCGATGATTTGGGTCAATGGGCGGGCGTTATCGAATGTTGACGAGAATCCTAACGTGTTTTCATCCTCAGATGAAGTACGGGCTTATGATTGGATACGTAGTGTCGCACAACCCGATGATGTCATTTTGAGCACCTTTGACGAGACTGGGCAGGGTAGTGGTGGGTGGATAGTCGGTGCGACTGGATTGCGTGTTTTCATTGGACATTGGATAGAGACGGTCAACTTTGAATTCAAAGTTCAGGAGGTCAAGCAATTTTATAATAGTACAACTTCGGATGAAGACCGGCGCGACTTTTTGCGCGACACGTCGATTGACTATCTTTGGTACGATGATTTCGCACGACAAACTGGTGACTGGAATCCGGCGGATGCTGATTATTTAGAGCGCGTCTTTGAATCCGACACAGTGACGATTTATCAGGTGTTGCAAGATGAGTAATTGGCTTGTGCTGCCAGTAAAACGTGAATGGCTCATCTTTGGATTGATTGCGTTGATTGGTGCATTCATCATTGTTCGTGCGACGGTCTCGCAGCCGGGCTATACCGATGCGTTCTATCATTTCAACGCCGCAAAACAGATTGTTTCCGGTAATGGCTTGACCGATGCTTACTTGTGGAATTATATCGGCGTACCGGACGAATTGCCCGCGCCTTCGCATCTTTATTGGATGCCGTTGACTTCGTTGAGCGCCGCCGCTGGCATGTGGTTGTTTGGTGATTCATATCGCGCAGCACAATTTCCATTTGCATTGATGTTGGCCGGTACAATCATGCTCGGTTTTTATCTTGGGAACAAACTGGGCAACACACGTCGCCACGCATGGGGTGCTGGCTTGTTGACATTGTTCAGCGGTTTTTTTATACGTTGGTGGGGTGCGACCGATACTTTTGCGCCTTATGCTTTCGTCGGCGCATTGGCGTTGGTTGCTGTTGGGCTTGGTGCTGAACGCGAGGACTGGCGCTGGTTCGGCATTGCTGGTGTGATGGCCGGTTTGGGTCATCTCACCCGGGCGGACGGTCTGTTGCTATTGATTGTGGCGATTATCGTGATTTTGTGGCCGTACACACAAATAACGTGGAAAATGCGAATGCACTTTCTCGTAGCCGCGATCATTGCTTATGCGGTTGTGATGCTGCCGTGGTTCATCCGAAACTTAGATGTGATTGGCACGCCGTTGCCTGTCGGCGGTTCGCAAGGCATTTGGTACACCTCATATAATGACCTCTTCAATTTTCCAGCAGAGGCGACACTGTCCACATTTTTTCAAGATGGTATCGGTATATTGCTCTCGTCACGGTGGGAAGCGTTACGTAATAATCTGGGCACTTTCATCGCTGTCGAAGGATTGGTTGTCATGACGCCGTTGATGCTCATCGGCTTGTGGCGACGACGCCATCAGACTTTTTTACGCGCATTTTGGTTATACGCGCTCGGTTTACATGTTGCGATGACATTTGTATTTCCCTTTCCGGGCTTTCGTGGCGGGTTGTTTCACTCGGCGGCGGCGCTTGTGCCGTGGTGGGCGGCGTTCGGTTTAGTCGGATTAGACGATACGATAGACTGGATGGTGAAACGCCGTCGTCATTGGCACGCGCCTTCGGCCAAAATGATATTTTCCGTTGGGCTGGTGTTGATGGCTCTGGCGTTGAGTGTTTTCATCGGGATGCAGAATCAACAATCTGATGCCGTGCCTGCGCTCTATACAGCGATGATGCAACAACTCCCTGCTGAATCGCGCGTGATGATTAATGATCCTGCCCAACTTTTTTACTATACTGGATTTAGTGGTGTTGCCTTGCCGAATGCAGCGCCGGACACTATTCGTGAAATTGCGCGAATTTATGATATTGATTATGTTGTTATTGAGGGCATCTCTCTCGATATGCGCAGTGCGGCTGGGGCTGCCCCGTCGTTGTGGTCGATATTGGACGATAGTCAACGTCCCGAATTCTTAGTTCCTATTGAGTTGGATGGCATAGATAGTCGTACACAAATATATGAAATTCGTCAGTAAACATTTTGATTTACAAGATGGTCTCTTGTTGCTTATCGCGGCAGGTGTTGTGTCATTATATGTCGCATTCGGTGGCGGGGGGTTTCCACTGGATGATAGCTGGATTCATCAAGTTTATGGTCGCAACCTTGCCGAGAGTGGGCAGTGGGCGTTTGTGCCGGGAGAGGCAAGTGCGGCGTCAACATCGCCTCTGTATACGATTTTACTTGCGGGTGGTTATTTTGTTGGGTTGCCGCGCGTGTTATGGACGAATGTGCTAGGCATCCTCGCCTTGGCAAGTGCGGGTATGCTTGGCAGGCGAATTGCTGAACGTCTCTTGCCGGAACAAAAATATGTCGGAATGGCAGCGGGACTTGTGTTGGTACTCGCTTGGCATCTGATTTGGGCTGCTGCATCCGGCATGGAGACAATGATTTTTAACGCGATGACGTTGTTGCTGATATGGTTGGGGTGGCGTGAACTTGATGACTCGCGATTTGTATCGCCACAACAATTGTTGTGGCGTGGCGGTTTATTTGGTATTGCGACTGCGTTGACTGTTTTAACTCGGGCTGAAGGGATTGTGCTGGCGGGGCTAATCGGGGGCTTGATGTTGGCGATCCGTCCGCAGGGAACAATGTGGCGCGTGATATTGTGGGGCGGGAGTGCGGTTGTTTTATTCGCTTTGATAGTCGCGCCTTATTTGTTGTTCAACTTGAATTTGACCGGTGGGGTGTTGCCGGATACGGCGGCTGCCAAAATTGCAGAAAACGCGCCATTGCTTGAAGAGAGTTACCCCGTCCGTGTTGTCAACATGATCTTTCCACTCATTGCCGGGGGGCAACTCTTGCTTGCGCCGGGATTAGTGATTTTTGTCGTGATGTTGCGTCGGCAATTGTCGCAAAATTGGCAAGCGTGGTTTTATTTGCTACCCTTGTTGTGGGGTGTTTTGTTGATCGCTATTTATGCTGCCCGTTTACCTGCACCTTATCAGCACGGGCGTTACGTGATACCGAGTTTGCCGTCGTTTATTGTGGTGAGTCTTGTTGGGGTATTGTGGTTTGCAAAACAAACGAGACGTTCATTTGCCGGGCGCGTTGTTTCGCGAGTTTTATTGATCGCCGCTGGAATCATGTTTGTATATATGGGGGTTGTTCTAGGGCCACAAATCTATCGACGTGATGTTGAAATTATCGATCAAGAGATGGTGAAGACCGCCTTATGGATTGAAGAAAATATTGCAAAAGATGCGTTATTGGCTGTCCATGATATTGGCGCCGTAGGGTATTTTGCGCCGCGCCCTATTCTTGACCTTGCCGGTCTTGTTAGTCCTGAAGTGGTGCCAATTATTCTTGACGAAGAACCCTTATGGCGCTTGATGGAACAACGAAATGTCCGCTATTTGATGGCATTTCCCGATCAAGTGCCGGGTGATGATGTAGATGATGAACGGTTGTGCTTGGTTTATACTACGGGAGGAAAAGCATCGCCTGCTGCGGGGGGGAGCAACATGTCAGTTTATCGATTGACTTGGAATAATCAATGTCCCTAACAATTGCAAAGTGATCTCACTCCAATTTTCAGACAACATATTGTCAAGTTTGAGTTGTGCATTTGTTCATAAAAAATGTAAAATGCAATAACGAGTTTTTGATTCGTGAAAGTTGCTACTTATGAGTATAGGCGTTCGTGGCCGCGTGCTAGTTGCTGCCGGCCGCTATGACATTATTGAAAAAGTATTTCAGGCACTTGCCTCAGCCGGATTCGAAGTGCATCGGGCTTACAGTCATCTCGACATTTGTTATGCAATTGACCATGCACACTTCGATGTGGTTTTAATTGATGCTTGTATGCGAGAAAAGCAGTCGGGGCAATCGACACTAGTTTCAATTGCAGAAGCAGATAACACGTTGCTGCTTGTGGCGATTACAAATAATGGTGATGTGTCCGATCAAGTACGGCGTTCGGCCAGTGCGACCATCAATAGTTTAGATGAACAAGTTATCTTAAAAAGTGTGACTCAGATTCTTCGCTCGTCAACGACGATCACTGAAGAATTGTTGCAAGAAAATTCGGCCATTGTTGAAGCAGACGATTCAGCAAAACTAACGACCGAAATTGAGACCCTCTTTTCTCTCAGTCGATCATTAACTGAAGTGCTGGATTTGAACGAGGTGTTGAATCGCGTCGTAGAAGCGGGCAAACATCTGACCGATGCGGAAGAGGGGATGCTCTTATTGCCGGATGATTCTGACCCAACGCAGCTTTATTTGCGGGCGAAAGTTGGTATTGATGTCAACGCCTCGCAAGATTTTCGTGTTAAGACGGATGATACGATTGCGGGGTATGTTTTCCGCACCGGTAAGCCCGTCCTTGTCGGCGAACAGGGGCCGCAAAAGGTCAAAACTGCGTATTTCGTGAATTCTTTGTTGTATGTCCCCATTATCCTTAAAGGGAAAACCATTGGCGTGCTGGGGGTCAACAACAAACGCAATCAAGGTGTATTTAATGTTCATGACCAAGAGTTATTGTTAAATCTGACATCGTTCGCTGCGATTGCAATTGAAAATGCGCGTAGTTATCAGAGCACGACCGCTCAAGCGCGAGAATTGAGTGTGCTGGTCGAATCGAGCCAGATAATCAATTCATCTATTTCGCTTGATGATGTTTTGCCCCGAATATGTCGTCAGTTTGTGCGTGTGTTAGATGTTGATTGGGCCGAAATCTTAGAATGGCGTGAAGCGAGCAATCATTTGCGCACATTGGCAAGATACTATCGTACTATTTGGCGTGCTGATCAGGGGCCAGTCACTCAATTAGAAGATCGTCCGGTACTTCGGCAAGCAATTGAGAGACGCGAACCAACCCTGTTTCAACGTCGCGAACCGACGAACAAACACGAAATACAATATCTTGAGCGTATGGGGCTGGATATGGTTTTGATCTTGCCTATCGTGACGGATGGAGGCCGCGTGATTGGCGTTGCTCAGGCTTTTTATGCGCGTGTTCCACCATTTCTTCCAGATAGCGAGACTTATGAACGAGCAAAGCCGCGCATCATGGAATGTATTGATTCATTATTAAATACCACAAAGCCGGCTCAGACTATTTTCCATACTGCCGAAGCGATTAATAATATGCTCGGGGCCGACCTTCTTGAATTATCCTTGTTGAGTGGTGGTTCTCGCCAACTCACCGCTAGGCTTGCTGTTGGCAAAGGTGTATGGTTGACCGACCCATCGCCACATATTGATTTGTCGGAATATCCTGAATTGATTGAATCGATACGGAAGCAAATAGTGATTAATCAACACTTGCATAGTGAAACGCTCACGCCCGGTATTGAGGCGCTTCTAAAAGCAACTCACAGTTATGCAATATTAGCCTTGCCCTTGGTTCAACGTGGACGTGTGCAAGGGTTGGTCATCTTTTCTGACACGCAGCGAGATCGATTGTTCACTCAACGTAGTGTTGACATGGGACGGGCGATTGTCGGGCAGGCTGCCACTGCTCTCGAAAATGCGCGGCTCGTTCACGATCTTGAAACCAGTTTGCAAGAGTTGACCGATACACAGGAACGCCTTGTGCAAACCGCCCGCCTCTCTGCAATGGGGGAATTGGCTGCTGCCGTTGCTCATCAGATCAATAATCCATTGACAACAATACTTGTTGATACTGAAATGATGTTACTTGACGAACCAGAAGGCACACAGAATTATCGAGCGCTTTCTGCAATTATGCGGGCAGGTAAACGGGCTTCAGGTGTTGCTCGGCGTTTGTTGGCGATTGCTCGCCCGAATGATGACAATGCCCGCCCACAACCCATTGATGTTGTTGATACAATTGAAGGCGTGCTCGCTCTGGTTCGCGCACATATCGAACGAGATCGGATACAAATTACTGCCAAGCTGCCCGACGAGCCTTTGCCTGCTGTTTGGGCGGTTGTTGGATCGATTGATGATATTTGGCTCAACTTGTTGCTAAATGCTCACGATGCGTTAATTGGCCACGAAGATGCTCAGATTGTGATTCAAGTGAATTATGATAAAGAGAAAAGCAATATGATTGAGGTTTGCGTGTCCGACAATGGGCCGGGAATACCGGCAGAAATCATTGATGAAGTGTTTAATCCTTTTTTCACGACGAAACCCGTTGGGCAGGGCACCGGGCTTGGATTACATATTTGTCGTCAGATGGTCGAACGCATCGGTGGCAATATTTCAGTGAAAAGTGTATTCGGCGAAGGGACGAGCTTTCTCGTACAATTGCCAACAAATACACCGTTAGAGAAAGGTGAGTCCGGATGACTCTTGTGCTTGCTGTCGATGATGATCCTGAAGTGCTGGAAACATTGGAGCGTGTTCTGTTGCGGGAAAATTTTGATGTTGACTTGGCACGCTCAGGTGCGGAAGCATTGATGAAACTCGAACGTCGCGTTCCGGATTTGTTAATTCTTGATATTATCATGCCGGGATTGGACGGCATTGCCGTGTGCAGTCAATTGCGTGCCGACCCGCGATTTGTAAATCTTCCGATATTATTTCTAACTGCAAAAGGGAGTACCGATGATATTGTTGAAGGGCTAGATGCGGGCGCCGACGACTACGTCATCAAACCTTTTGATCTAGCTGAGTTGCGTGCTCGAATTGCGGCCTTGCTGCGACGTAGTACACGTAATACCGACTCGAGTAGCACGCTTCAAGTTGGCGATTTAAAATTGGATGCCGATACCTATATGGTGCATATCAATGATTATAATGCGCAGTTGACTTCGACCGAATATCGATTGCTGCGTTATTTGATGGAAAATGTTGACAAGGCCTTGTCGCCCGGCCATCTATTGCAAGCTGTGTGGGAATACCCACCGGACACTGGCGATCCCGATCTCGTTCGTGCTCATGTTCGTAACCTGCGTTCAAAAATTGAACGAGATAAGTCACGCAAATATATACGCACGATTCATGGTGTCGGTTATATGATCTCGACTTAATTGTTGAATTCTGTATCGCTAGAATTCACAAAAGTTTCATATACCTTACTTTAACCAGAAAGCATTCGTCGCTATACTTAATTAAGATAGCATTATGATCACACATGGAAATCAACGAATGCAAAAAATTCTGGTTGTGGATGATAACCCTGAGAATTTTGGGGCTGTTGAAGTCGCACTTGAACAAGCCGGATATTATGTGGCTAAAACCCATGCTGGAAACAATGTTTTAGACGACGCTTACTACGATATGCCCGACTTATTCTTGGTTGACGTATCGTCATCAGGAACAAATGTCGCTCGATTGTGCGAGACATTGCGTACTGGTTTGTCTGCAAGCTACGCTCCAATTATTTTTCTTGATGACTCCGAGTCGATCTACACCGTTGACCAAATACTTGATTCTGGCGGTGACGATTATATTCAAAAGCCATTTTCTTTTCGCGTTCTTTTGGCAAGGATTCGCGCTCATTTACGGCGTTCGCAATCTGGTCGCGACGAGGTGCTGATACAGCTTTTCCCGGATACCCACTCGATTTGTATTAATGATCGCGAAGTTACGCTAACTCGTGTTGAGTTCGACTTGTTCAGGTTTCTCTGCCAAACGCCAGAGAAACTTTATACCGCAAATGACCTGTTGGAAAATGTCTGGCAGTATCCAAGCGGTGTCGGTGATGTTGCGTTAGTACGCAATCATATCCGTAATTTGCGTTATAAAATCGAGGAAAACCCAGATTATCCTCTAATCGTTCAATCACGGCATGGACGGGGTTATATGGTGCGCGGTAGAATTCGCACGCCTCATGAAGGTTGAATTCATAACGACCTCGTTTTTCAATCATTCAGACATTCAGATCATAGTTTGCCTCTACATAATGCTGTGCGCTATTGCTTCGTTGTTTTCGTATCTCTGCACAAAACTCTATCATTTTCTTACAGTAGCAACACGCATGAATAAACGCACCTTATGGTATCATGATTAATAGACACACTGTGTCAGAATCATTTGATATGCTTTTTCATATTGATGAGGCCTGATATGCGCAGAGGACTCAAACGCTTAATCGCAATTCTCGATGGCACACCGCCGCCGGACGGCAAGCGGCAACGGGGGCAAAGCACCGTTGAACTTGCGCTTGTGACCCCGATCATCTTTATCTTGCTGGCCGGTATGGTTGAAGTTGGGTGGTTCGCCAACAATTTTCTGATTCTGCTGGAAGCCAGCCGTGTTGGCGCACGTAACGCCACAGTGCTTGAAGGTGATCAGTCGGTGCTTTCGTGGGATGAGGATTTCAGTTTTGCTCCCGTTCGGCATCTCAACCCTAATCTTGTTGATCGTGCCGACTGGCCAGTTCCTTCAAGTTTGGGGCTTCAAGATAGTTTTTACAATTGTCGTGCAGCAGAGGATTTTTTCCGATTTTACAATCTGGTTGCCTGTATTGTGCAAACCTCGATGGATCCATTAGAGATTAGGGATGGCAACGGCGCTGTGGACTCAGATGGCAATCCTGTCGCGATTGACGATATTGTGATTTCGGCTTTCGCGGTGCAAATGATTGAAGACGATGATGGCGCGGGTACAGGTGATATGGATGTGCCCGGCAAGTCAGCTGGTTTTCATCCCGTTGTTGTTGGCCGTTATCCAACGACTGCCAATGAGTGCAATGCTGAACCAGACCCGGCCAACCCCGGAAGTATTCGACCGATCCAAGATAGTGGACGTGACCCGTTTGACTTTGATGTAAGTGGGGGCCGAACGGTGAGCGGCGTTAGCGGTGCTAACTTCACCGAGTTAGAAGGATTTGATGCCATAAATTCATGGGAAGGTGGTGTCTCTTCCGTGAATGTTCCTGAGCGGCAACGTGGTTATGTATGGCGCGGTCAACATTTAATCAGTGATAACAGCGCTTGTGTTGGCTCTGAATTCACAATTGACGAAATCGAAGAGTTGATGGCAATCAATAATTTTGAATTCGACAGCAACGCTGCGATACAACAAGATGAGCGCAGTTACTTGCCCAATCAAGGAATTGTACTTGTTGAAGTATTTTGGGAACACGAACTCTTGACTGAACTCGGCTTCAACCCAGTGTTGACGGCTATCGGCAGCGAGAGAGCAGAGGTAAGTGTGTGGGCTGTGTTCCCGCTTCCGGCTATACGACCGACTATTCAATTTGAATAGTCTGTATGATGTAGTGGAATAAAAATAGGACGATAAGCGATGAAATCAATTTTGAGTAAACCACTCCAACATATCGTGCGGCGCGGCCAAGTCGGGCAGTCGATTATCATTGTCGCGCTCGGTTTTCTCGGTCTGCTGGGATTTGTCGGTATTGTGACTGACGTCTCGTTGATGTTTGTCCGCTTCACGAGCTTGCGGCGTGCGGTCGATAGTGCTGCTGTTGGCGCGGCCAGTCAGATTCGACGCCTGCCTGAACCTGCCGGTGGGCCTCCCGGTGAGGGGATCGCGCGCAATATTGCCCAAGCCAATCTCGCAGCTCGACAATTGATTCAATTTCATGGGCTTGACCCGAATGTCGTATTGGTACAAACCTGCGCGACAGAGCGTGGCAACGATCCTGAATTATGTACGGCAGACCAGCGCAAACTCATTCGTGTCACTGCACAGGTTGAATCGCCAACAATATTTATGCGTTTGCTCGGCTTCCCAAGCCTGACGTTAGAAGCCTCAGCGATTTCAGAGACTGCTGCGTTAGATGTCGTCTTAATCTTCGATGTTTCCGAGTCGATGTTGAATGAGACGACTTATGAAGATTGGGCGAATGCAGGTTTCAATGCGGTTTATGTGCCCAAGCGCATCCGTGATGTCGCTGCTGCTTCGGGGCTTGATCGTTGGACTGTCACACCATTTTTATATGATCTGTCGCAAACTCAAGGGCAGGGTATTCTGCATAATTGGGCTAATTTAAGCACCGCATGTCAGAATGACTCGAGATGCGGCGGCCCCGTTGATTTTTCACCCGAAGTCTTCGCTTTTCCCGGCAGCCCCGCGACAATTACGGAACCGCGTCCTGCTTGTCGGGTTCGTTATTTCCCGAATACATGGACGACTGATGTGGCTGATGATGTCTGGACGATCCCCGGTTTTCAATCGCGTTGGACAGGTGGTGGCAGCCGCCGTTACGATGGATATATCAATACCTATAATTTTTATGGCTGCTGTAATGATCCGGATGGCAATCTCGTTTTCGATGACTTGATTTGCCAGCCGTTCAAAGATGCACGCGACGCGGCCTTTGATTTTCTCAATCAAATCGATTTCATTCGTGGTGACCGTGTGGCTTTCGTGACTTTTGACCGGCAGGCTTTTTTGGTTCGTGCCGATGCCGAGGATAATAATCCAACAGTTGCCCCAAATGCGATCACTCACATGATTGATAATCAGGCGATGGCTGAAGGTGTCTTGAATAGTAATATCGGTGTGCGTACCGAGCCGAGTTTTTACGAACCGAATATTGACTCTGCCTCCGGCTTACCAGTGATGCCGTGGCGCGGCTTTGCCAATGAAAGCGGGCCGGTTGATTATGATAATGATCTCGGTTTACATGATTACCCAGTCAATGCAAATTGTACGTTCGCTGATGCTGCGCTGCCGACCGTGACGGGAACTGACACACTGCGAGATATTGAAATGCCGCCGTCTTGGGCAGTGCAAGACCCATTCTTCACTTATACCTATTGGGCGCAGTGTCGCGGGACGAATATTGGCGGCGCCTTGGCGACAGCCGGGCAAGCCTTGACGGATCCTGCAACCACCCGTACAACTGGCACTGTTTGGACGATGGTGTTGTTGAGCGATGGCGCCGCCGGGGGCACCGACCCGGTACGGCGCAATGGCAGTATGCCGGCTCAGGCCGACCCGTATAATTCTAGTGGGCCACTCCCGGGTGTTTACGGTGCTTATGGTGCTTGCCCGTATGGAGACCCCAGCAGAGAAATAACGCGATTGGGCGTCTTTGAAGCGACCTCGCCGAATATAAATCTTGCGCCACATTGTATTGATAATACTCCTGAAACGCGCCACTTCTGTAACGGGGTTATTGTAGACGGGGGCTTCACTGGTGTCGCCATGGATGATAGTGATCCTAACTGTGACATTGACTTATACAATGCCGACGATTATGCCCGTGATTGGGCGGACTTCATCGGCCTTGACAACAGTGATACCGGAAATGTCCAGTTGCCGATCATCTTCACGATTGGGTTTGGTTTGCAACCGAGCGATTGCTCTTCACCTGCACCTGAAGAAGTGCCGGACTGTCTCGGTGTCGAGCTGTTGCGCTATATTGCAGATGTCGGCGACAACTTCCAGATTGATACCGATTATCAACAACTGTACACCACATTTGGCCCGTTGGGGCCAGCGAGTGGTTCAATTGAACAACTTCGTGCAGACGGTGAGTTTGGTGGTCGTGGCCCCTGTGAACAAGATTTGGGACAAGTGATTTCGCCACCCAACAGTAATGTTGTCACCGTTGAAGACTTTCGTCGTTCACAAGGTGTGAATCCAACTTGGGATCAATTGATTGCGCCTAGACCGCCGACCGAAAATTGCGGCAATTATTTCAATGCAACTGCCGACCGTGCTTCATTGTCTGCCGTGTTCGACACGATTGCACAACGGATGTTCGTGCGTATCGCATCGTAACCCATACCGCTATGCCGTCTTCCCCTCGGCGGTGTTCCGCCGGGGGGAGAATGTTGAGGGAAGCTTATGGATTTTGCAAAATTTAAAGTCACGAGTAAAAAGCGACAAGGGCAAACACTGGCCGAGTTTGCGCTCACATTACCGATTTTGCTGATTATGCTATTCGGCATCATCGAATTCGGTCGTATCTTCCAAGCGTGGGTCACATTGCAGAACTCGGCGCGTAGCGCTGCTCGTTTGGCCAGTACCCGCCAATACAACAATGATCTCTATCCATTGGATCTGACCGGCGTTGAGGATGGCCATCCATCGACTGTCCCTTGCGTGTCCACTGACGAGCGTGGTTCACAAGCCAATTTCAGGCCGAATACAGTGCCGCGTTTCGATTACACGGTTGAAAGATATGAGGGGGGAGAAGAAAGCTTTTTCGCCACATGGTATGATGGTATTGATTGTACCCCGTCGAACGATACGCATCAGGAATTGCGAAGGGATATGGCGCGTGTGATGACCATCATCGACCAAGCGCGTCTCGGTGCTTCTGGCCTAGCGCTTGAGCAAATCACACATGGGCCTGCTCCCTATGACAATGGCGGGCAGTTTAATTCTCGTTTAGGCCCCGGCGGTGATTTGTCTCCGCCATGGTACAATGTGTGGCAACGACCTATCCCTCGCATCGATGAGAAGCAGTGGTTTAATGTTGTTCTATGTAGTACCCGTCCATTTTTGAATCCTGACTCAGAGAGCATTTTTGCTATTGATAGTGGCGATCCGCCCGATGGGGTTATTCAAGATGAGGAAATCCTCCGAAATCGCTACGTCATGTATCTTGGCAATGAAGACAATAGGGAATTGTATGTTAAGAATTCGAGCGGCGTTTGGGAGCGATGGGATCCAAGCGACACGACGAAAGCACATTTTGAAGCGCCAGTCTGCTTGTTGAACGAAGACCCGCCCGACGGTATCCCCGGTGTTTTGCACAATGCTGGTTTGCCGTGGATGGATGCCGGGGGCCCGGGCGACGGTGTTACTGTGGTTGTGCGTTTTAATCATCCGTTGATCACGCCGCTTGGCTTGGCCGAATTTATCCCGCTACAGGCACGGCGGACGGCCATCAATGAATCGTTCCGCGCGGCGCGTGCTGTCAATGTGCTCCCACCTGGCGCATCGGATCCCGGTGGTATTGAAGAAGCTACAGCAACCTTTACATTTACACCGTCTCCTATACCGTCGGACACGTATACGCCGACAGATACGCCTACGGCATCGGCGACACCATCTGTAACTGATCTGCCGCCATTTGACTGTAGCCAGATTACGTTGGATCAACCGACTTTTTCATCGTCGTCGTCGTCCGTCAGTGTGAATGTCAACAATGATAGTGCGTTTGTCATCACCCTTCAGGATGTCGTCTGGCAATGGCGTGTGCCTTCGGGATTTCCAAGTATGGCGACGGCAACAATGGATTTGAACAGAGAATTGTTCTGGTTTGGGAATGATAATAGCCCCCCGACACGCACGAATGCCAGTGATGATCCGACGACGAATACAACGGGTGTTGACTTGTCGATTGGTTCGTTCAGTCAAGGTTTATTCACAGCCAGCTATCGCAATGGGCCGCTGCCCCCGATGAATTTACCGCCGGGTAATGACCCGTCACGCATTGATCAGTACATCACGGCTGCGGATTTCTTCGGCTCGACATTTACATTTCTCGGGCCAACTGGCCAAGTGTGCGTAGTACCGTTACCGGTGCCGCAACCGACGCCGACGCCGACACTTGATCCGAGTCTGCCATCGCCAACACCGACAGCGACCCCCGATTGTGCTGGATTGAATTTCGACATTGAGTTCGACTCGTTCCAGAACTTTGGTCTTGTTCGCTTCTTCATCACCAATAACAGCTCAATTCCGGCAGCATTGCTAGACTTCCACATCGTTTGGCATGAAGCCGCAGCACACTTCCCGCCTGGCGATTTGCATATCGAAGCGGTGACTGCTGGCGGCAGTGGTGTTCGAGGTTCAGCGGGTGTGACAACGATTTGGGAATTTAATCCGGGGACGTTTACCGGTGATACAACCTCACCGACAGATGGCAGAGCTGAGGGTGTGTGGCAGTCGAACTTCACCTTCCCGGCTGGTCCCGGTACGACGATTCCGGTCTACATCGATTTCGGTGGCCCGGCGGCGTTTGGTTCGCTTCAGGGCACAGTGGCGCCAAGTGAAATCGCCAACGGTGGTACATACTTTGTAATCGGTTGTGACGATGGTGGCAACGGCAGTGGCGGTAATAGTGGTCGTATCTTCCCCAACGAGGAACCGACCCCGACCCCGACTCGTACAGTCGGGCCGACCAATACACTTGGGCCGACCTTCACGCCGACCGATACCCGCACGCCGACGATGACATTCACACCGTCGCGGACGCCAACTGTCGGGCCGACAGCTACATCGTCGAATACACCTGAAATTCCGACGGATACGCCGACGCCAACACCAACAGACCCTGGTGGTACTGGTGGTTCGGACTAACGCAATGGATCTATACACAAATAAGCCCCTCAACATAAGAGGGGCTTTTTGTTGCATCGTGTATACGACACACTCGCCTTGTCAGAGTTTAGGATGACTTCAAAAATGTTGCGAAAAAGTTTGCCACAAAATAAAATGAATGTGTGTGATGACTGAATTCTCGCACAATGTACAGTCAAGTTCATGCACTTTGTCCATTGACGCACACACACTCTCGATTATCATGTGTGTTGTATACTATAAAAGTGAGCAGCCACATGTTTGTAAATTTCACCAAAAAGGCGAAAAAGACCCAACCCGACTGATAGTCCGGGCTTTTTAGCTTTTTCAGGTGATGTGAATAGATGAACCTGCCCGGACATGAGCTGGGTTTTTTGTTTGTATATGAGGGAACAAACATGATTCAACAAGTGATTGACTGCAAAAAGAAACTCGAAAAGAAGCCGGATGATTTATCTGGATAGTTGTGCTGCGTTATGAAAATATGCTTTTAGCACCGCTGTCCAGAAAAGCCGGATGGCGGTTTTTATTTGTACGGCATGTATTGCATGTATTGAATGAGAGGAAATCAACATGACAACACCGATTTGCCCTGAATGTGATGCTGAAGTCTCTATCCCACAGGATGCGATGGAGAATGAACTCATCAGTTGCCCGGATTGTGGCTCGGAGCTTGAAATCATCAGCCTGAATCCGGTCGAACTTGAACTTGCGCCGGAAACCGAAGAAGATTGGGGAGAATAATCGATGCAACTCGCGATACTTGTCACCCATATCCGGGCTGAAGAGAAATTGCTCATTAATGCGTTTCGTGATCGTGGAATCGAACCAGATGTTATCCTTGACCGCGATTTTAATTTGGACATCACCGCCGGTTCGGAGCAACTTTCCCCTTCCGGACTGCGTTGGTCGGAGTATGACCTCGTGCTTGAGCGTTGTGTCAGCACATCACGCGGCATGTATGCACTCGCGATTTTGAATAGTTGGGGTATTCCGACTATCAATACGTATGAAACCGCGGCTGTGTGTTCCGATAAATTGCGGACGAGTATCGCGCTTGCACAGGCCGGTGTTCCACAACCTGCGACTCGTGTGGCATTTGATTCTGAGCAGGCCATTGACGCGATTGAACGTCTCGGCTATCCCGCTGTGCTCAAACCCGTTACCGGCTCATGGGGACGCCTGCTCGCTCGTGTCACCGACCGTTACGGCGCCGAAGCTATCATCGAACATCGACAAACACTCGGCGATTACAATCATCATGTTTATTACGCGCAAGAATATATCGACAAACCCGGACGCGACATCCGTGCTTTTGTGCTCGGCGATGTGACCATTGGTGCGATTTATCGCGAGTCGCGTCATTGGATTACGAATACGGCGCGCGGTGGTCAGGCTTACAATTGCCCCATTACACCGGCGTTGGATGATTTGTGTGTTCGGGCTGCGCGTGCTGTCGGTGGCGGTATTCTCGCGATTGATGTCCTTGAAGATGAAGATGGACAACTGCTCGTCAACGAAGTCAATCACACGATGGAATTCCGCAATAGTAGTGAACCAACAGGCGTCAATATCCCAGCAGAAATCGTCGATTTCGTCTTAGATTCAGTGAGTGTACCCGCATGACAACTGTTGGTATCGTTGGGGGGAGCGGTTATACCGGTGGCGAATTGCTGCGCTTGTTATTGTTTCATCCTCATGTTGAAGTGATACAGATCACCAGCCGCGGGCAAGTTGGACGTTATGTGCATACCGTGCATCCGAATTTGCGCGGTGTGACACAATTACAATTTGTGCATCCCGATGCGTTGCGGGCTTGTGATGTATTGTTCCTTGCACTCCCACACGGCGAATCAGCACGCCATATCGAACATTACGCGCCCCTTGCGCCCACGATTATCGATCTTTCGGCAGATTTTCGCTTAGATTCGTCTGAGGTTTATGAACATTGGTATGGCCAGCCGCATCCTGCGCCGCAATGGTTGGAGCGTTTCGTATACGGCTTGCCGGAACGCAATCGTGACGCATTGCGCAAAGCTCAATATGCCAGCGGAGTTGGATGCAATGCGACGGCGGTCAATCTCGCGTTGTGGCCGTTGATACAAGCAGGCGCGCTCAAACGTGCTGCGATTGAAATCAAAGTCGGTTCATCCGAAGGTGGCAATCAACCGAATGCCGGGTCACATCATCCAGTGCGTAGCGGTGCCGTGCGTACTTATAAAGCTACCGGTCACAGACATCAGGCCGAGGTCGAAATGATGTTGGGACGTCAGGTGTCGATACATTTCGCGGTGACAGCTATCGAGATGATACGCGGTGTGCATTTGTTGGCACACTGTTTCCTGACCGAAGAATACAGCGACAAAGCAATTTGGAAATTGTATCGCGCTGCCTACAACAACGAGCCATTCGTGCGATTGGTCAATGCCAAAACCGGATTACATCGCTTACCTGAGCCGCGAGTCGTCGCCGGAACGAATTATTGTGACATCGGTTTCGAGTTAGATGACGATGGTCAGCATCTTGTCCTTGTCGCAGCGTTAGACAATCTCGGCAAAGGAGCAGCTGGGTCTGCTGTGCAAAGTATGAATTTGATGTTGGGATTTGACGAGTGTGCAGGTTTGCAATTTCCGGGAATCTATCCATGAACGACGACATTTTGGTTGTAAAGCTCGGTGGGGGGGCCGGGTTCAATATGCAGGCGGCTTGTGATGACCTCGCACGAATCGCCCAACGACGACCGTTGATTGTTGTGCATGGAGTCAGCGATATGGCGAATCGTCTGACGCAAGAGCGCGGTCTTGAGGTGCGCATGATTACATCGCCGAGTGGTCATACATCGCGTTACACCGATGAACAAACTCGCGATATTTATGTTGAGGCTGCTGAACTCGTCAATCAACAGATTGTTTCATTTCTGCAAGCGGCAAATGTCACTGCTGTAGGTCTTGTAAATGATGAGACGGTTATTCATGGTAAGCGCAAGACGGCTATTCGGGCTGTTATCAACGGTCGGGTTCGCATGATACGCGATGATTATAGCGGTTCGATAAGCGGTGTTGATACAGCGCGTCTCAATCGATTGTTGAATGACAATGTCGTTCCGATATTGCCACCGATAGCATTGAGTGAGGCAGATGGTTTACTCAATGTTGATGGCGACCGGGCGAGCGCCGCGATTGCCAGCGCGGTCAGTGCCGGAACACTCATTATTTTGACGAATGTGCGCGGTTTATATCGCAACTTTCCTGATGAGCACACATTTGTCTCACAAATTTCGCACAATCAAATTGATGAAGCAATGACGTGGGCACAGGGACGCATGAAGCGCAAAGTCGTTGGCACACGTGAAGCACTTGAAGGTGGTGTGCGTCAGGTGATTTTGGCCGATGGTCGTGTGCAGAATCCTGTACAACGTGCCTTAGATGGAGAAGGAACCGTATTCACATCATGACTGGCTTGACATTTGATACCTTAACGGCATTTGAAGACGCACATACTTCCGGCGCGTATCCGAAACGTCCATTGGTACTTGTTCATGGCGCAGGCGTGACTGTGTGGGATGATGCTGGTAACCCATATATTGACGCGACAAGCGGGCAAGGTGTCGCCTTACTTGGGCATTGTCATCCGGCAGTGACGGCGGCAATTGCTGAACAAGCCCAGACACTCATCACAAGCCCGGAAATTTTCTATAACGACCGCCGTGCCGAGTTATATGCGTTATTGAGTGACATCTTACCCGGCGACATCAATCGCTTTTTCTTGTGCAATAGCGGTGCTGAGGCTGTCGAAGCTGCCCTTAAAGCCGCGAAGCTATTCACCGGGCGAGATGAAATCATCGCCACAAAACGGAGCTTTCATGGTCGTACATTGGGGGCGTTGTCATTAACATGGAATCCAAAATATCGCGCACCATTTCAATCGTGGACAATTGATCAGGTCACACATATTGCGTACAACAATCTCGACGCTGCGCGAGCAGCCATCAGTCAAAATACGGCTGCTATTATCGTTGAAGCTGTGCAAGGGGAGGGCGGTGTGCATCCGGCAGATGCCGGTTATCTCGAAGGATTGCGCGACTTGTGTGATGAATACGATGTGTTGCTCATCATCGACGAAATACAAACTGGATTGGGGCGTACAGGACAGTGGTTTGGTTTTCAACATGCTGATGTGCAACCGGATATCGTCGCACTTGGCAAAGGTATCGCCGGAGGTGTGCCAATGGGCGCGGTCTGTTGGCGAGAATCACTGGGTACGTTGCCGACGGGTTCTCATGGTAGCACCTTCGGTGGTAATCCACTCGCTTGTGCCGCAGCAATCGCTACACTCACCACATTGCGCGATGAAAATATTCCGGCATCCGTCAATATACTTGGCACATGGCTGCATGAACGACTCGTTGCGCTTGGTCACCCACAAATTCGTGAAGTGCGTGGTCTTGGTTTGATGATGGGTGTCGAATTGCGTGGACGTGTTACGCCCGTGCTGAAGAATCTGCAAGAACACGGTGTGTTGGCCTTGCCCGCCGGATTGAATGTGCTGCGTCTCTTGCCG
>RFIA01000031.1 GCA_003695675.1 Chloroflexota bacterium | reverse complement strand
TCATGTAGGGGCGCAGCGCGCTGCGCCCCTACGAAAACTCGATCTGTTTTGTTGAACTGCGTAAGTCCTACAATAATCACATTACCCAACTTGACTGTCAAAATTCATAAGGGGTTATTTGGGCGTATTCGATACCACGCAGTGCCCTTCAGGGTACTTGGTTTTATGGCAGCCGGAGAATTTATTCTCTGGTTGCCTGATGATTTCTGAACTGCGTAAGTCCTAAGATTATCATCTAATTTTCAGAATCATCCGCGCTGTTGTTATCATCCGATTTGACCGGTTCGAGTTCAAGCGTGGGACGGTCGTCAATGTCGATAGTCGCCGTTTTCTCATCGTCTGATTGAGAGGTTTCGGATTCGGGCGACGGTCGGTCAACGATATTGACGGTTGTCGTTTTCAAGTTCTCTGCCGCAGGTTGCGACGGCGTTTTGGGCTGCGGTTTAGGTTCTTCTTTGACCGGTGGTCTTATAACCGGCGCGGGGCGCAGATAGGCAAGCAAACGGTGGACATCGCTCCACAAGTCTTTTGCGTGCCCACCGATGGCGATGAGTATCGCGACCGGCAATGCAATCGTATAAATTTGGTCGGGATTGTCGAAGAACAAAATGGCGTCAAATTGGTCTTGTTGAAATTCAAACCACAATGGGAAATAAATCGCCGCAGCCGAGACAATCGTCGCCGCCCATCCGGGCAAACGCAGCGTCGCCGAAATCACAAATCCAGCCGCCATACCGAGACCGCCGAGCCGGATTTTGCTCAATGTCCACGGTGTTGTCGGGTCAGAAAGAAACGACCAATTGAACACCCCCCATACGAGGATACCGACAAACCAACCGACAACCGTGCTCACGACGAGACGCAACGGCCACGGCCAAAATCCCCGCAAACGACACGAAAATTCATGCGCGAAGATGACGATGAAGCCGACAGCGAAACCGAACATCAACCCAATCGAGATGCCGTTGCGCCATTTGGCTTGCGGCCCTTCAAATCCGGCGCGTGTCACGATGAAGGCATACGCCCCCATCGCCAACGCCGCGCCGAGAAATGCGAACACATAACGCCACACGACACCCATCGAGTCTTCGGTCATGCGTCGCCATGTATTCGCCAACCACGCATACATCCGCGCTTGCAGACTGACGTCTGATGGCAAGTACGGCGCCTCATCGCGGACAAGCGCCAATGCGCGTAACGCGCCCGGCCTGCCGTCGCGCTGTTCGTCGGCCAAATAGCGCAACGCCGTCAACGACCGCATCCGCCCGATGGTTCGTGCCGCGAGGTCGCGCACGGCTTGTGCATCATCTTCCAACGCAGTGACGGCCAACAGCGTGTCAATATCTTGATTGTAAACCGTGTTGCGCCACTCTTGCGGCGGCGAGATTTGTATCGCCTGCCGGATGCGCGTCGTCAACAAGCGCCCGCGCATCTCGGTTTTGATGTCGTAATCATTCGTTGGCTTCATCAAGCGAGAACGCACATTGAGGGTTTGTATCGCGGCCATGCGTGCTTCGGCGTTGTTTTCGAGTTGCAAGGCTTGCGCGATGAGGCCGGGAATTTTCGGCGGTGAACTGTCGGGCAAGGTTTCGAGATGATGAAAAGCGCGGATACGTGCCGGGACGTTCTCGCTGCGAATCGCGTGTAACGTGACTTGACGGCGAGCATCATCGTCGAGTTGCCCCCACCAATAATCGACATCAATATCGTATTCTAACGCCCCGCGCAACATCATATCGCGCCCGGCGGCGTCGATTTCAAGTTCGTACCGTGCCGCTTCGCGATAATAATTGTTGACGATATTGAAATGCGTCACGCCGAGCAAAAACGGCCCCTGCCCATTGGCCCATGTCTGCCGCGCTTTGAAATACAGATCGACCGCTTCGAGCAATTCCATATCGTCGGAGTCAATCGCCGGTTTCGTCGTCATACCGCCGATGTCCATCATCGTATCGGCAGTGTAATCTTCGTCGGTAATGGTGTGCGTCGCACCGACGAGAACCGTTGTCGTTTCGGGTTGGAGCACATCGCGCAATTCGTCGAGCAATTCGGTCAATGAGTCCGGACGTTCAGTCGCTTGACGCGCCGTGCCCATGCGCAGCACTTCCGTCACCCCCGTCGGCAAAAGCGGATTGTACTCTTCGACTTTCGGCAATGTCCCCTGCCCATGCAATTGCTTGAGCGCCAACCCGGACTCGGAACCATACGGCAATTCTCCGGTGAACATGCGATACAACACGAGCGCAAAACTGTAGACATCGGCGCGATGGTCAATCTCGTCGGCGATGAGCTGCTCCGGTGCCATGTAGAGCAGCGTCCCCGAACCGGGATTTTCGACGCGACCTTCTGGCCCCATAATCGCCGCGAGGCCGAAGTCCGCGAGATACGGCGATTGTTGACTGTCGAGTAAAATATTCGACGGCTTGATGTCGAGATGCACGACGTTTTTGCTGTGGGCGTAATCCAAGGCTTCGGCGATACCCTGCGCGAGTTTGAGGCCGCGATGCAGCGCGAGCGGCCCACTGCGCACAAGGTCGTCCAATGTCCCGCCGGAAACATAACGCATGACGATGTACAAACGCCCTTGATAATCGCCGAAGTCATAGACCGGCAGAATATGCGGATGTTCGAGTTGCGCGATGGTTTGCGCTTCTTGCCGAAAGAGCGCGACCGGGTCGCTCGTCTCGACCGACATGTTGCGGGCAATCGTCTTGACGGCGACCATGCGATTGAGTCGTCCATCCCGCGCTGACCACACATCGGCCATGCCACCGCGCCCGATATGTTCAATGACTTCATATTGATTAATTTTTACGCCAACATCCATACGATGCGCCTGCTCCTCGTGTGACCTGCCTTCACACACATTATACGCCCATTATCGTTTGTTTGTGACAACTTTTCGTTGTAAATGCGTTATCATCGG
>RFIA01000248.1 GCA_003695675.1 Chloroflexota bacterium | reverse complement strand
GCGCTGAAATGTCAACACAACCTAGCTATTTGTACATTTTGAGCCGAAATTCCTACCCAATCTCGCAGAAATTGCTTAAGCAAAACTCACGTTATTATACACGAGATTAGTGACTACTCAGCATACAAGCATGAATCGAGCAGGGTAAAAGATATTGAACCGCTAAGACGCCACGAGCACCAAAAAAATTGAGAAAATATCTCTGCGTCTTTTGCGTCTCTGCGCTTTTGCATTGAATCTTTTTGTCTTTCTGCCTGCAAACAGTCCACCTGAGTAGTTATCGTGATTCTTGAAATGATGCCAACAATCTGAAATGCACTCTCAAAGATTGTAATCGTTTGCAAAATCGCGCAATCCCGCATATAATTTGGGTGATTGTAGTGTGTTCGTACAATCAGAAGGCGGGTGTGACGTCATGCTTCGCTGCATGATTCTGATTGCCGCATATTGCAATCGGCCACAAAAATACATCATATTTTGAGGAGATTAATTGATGCAACGGTTCAAATTTTCAATACTTGTTCTCGTGCTGGGGATGTTGATTTTTGGTGTCTTCAGTATCAGCCATGCGCAAGGTGAATTCGACGGTGTAGAAATCAATATCGTTACCTTCACCGGCCCGCAAATTGCCGAACCGCTCCAGCGCCGTGCTCCAGACTTTGAAGCTGCCACCGGCGCAACCGTCAATATCGTCACGGTGCCATTTGCCGACTTGTTCCAAAGTATTCTCACCGATCAAGTGACGGGCACCAACAGCTTCCAAGGTTTTGTTTTCGCGCCGCAATGGATGGTTGACTACATCTCAGCCGGCATCATGGAACCGCTGACCGACCGCGTGGCAAATGATCCTGATCTTGAATGGGAAGATGTCGGTCAATTCTTCCGCGAATTCAGCGCTAGTTTTGAAGGCGATGTGTACACCATCCCGCTTGATGGCGACTTCCACATGGTTTACTATCGCATCGATGTGCTTGACGAACTCGGTATGGATCCGCCGCAAACGTGGGACGATTATCTTGCGATTGCCGAAGCCGCGCATGGCATGGACATGAACGGCGATGGCGAAGGCGACTTCGGTTCATGTATCTCGAAAGCGCGTTCGCAACAATCTTATTGGTGGATTCACTCGATTGCAGCCCCGTTCCTGCAAACACAAGGGACATCGCAAGGCATCTTCTTCGACACCGAAACCTTCGAGCCGCTCGTCAACAATCCGGGCTTCATTCGCGCTCTTGAAATTTACGATGCAACCAGCGCCTTTGGCCCGCCGGATGAGCAAACCCTCAATGTCGGCGATACTCGTTCATTGACGACGGCTGGTCGCTGCGCGTTGACGCTCGACTGGGGCGACATCGGTTCGCTCGCGGTTGACCCCGAACAATCGGTCGTGCAAGACCTCATTGGCGCCGTGATCACACCCGGCACAACCGAAGTGCTCGACCGCGAAACGGGCGAACTCGTCCCCTGTGACGACACAACCTGCCCATTCGCGATTGATGGCGTCAATCATGCGCCTTTTGCCGCCTTCGGTGGTTGGTCAGGCGGTGTTAGCGCCAATGCTTCGGACGAACAGAAAGATGCAACTTATGCCTTCTTCTCGTTCATGGCACAACCGGCGCAAGCCAACGTCGATGTGACCATCGGTCGTACCGGATTCAATCCGTATCGCATCTCGCAATTTGAAAATCTCGATCCGTGGCTCGAAGCCGGGTTCAGCCAAGAAGCCGCAGAAAATTATCTCGGCGCGATTCAAGACAGCTTGAACAGCCCGAATATGGCGCTTGACCTGCGCATCCCGATGAATCAACAGTATCAACAAGTCATTCTCGACACGATCCTCGCGCAATTCATCGCCGGTGAATTCACCGCCGAAGAAGCGGCGCAGGAAATCTTCGACCAATGGGAAGACCTGACAGAAGAAATCGGACGCGAGAGTCAACTTGCCGCTTATATCGGCACACTCGGCATTCAGGGCGGCAACTAGACTAGACATCAATCCCATATATTCGGGGTTTGCCATCCCTGAATATATGATCTTAGATGCACAGAGTTAGCAAAGGCGGCCTGCCGGGTCGCCTTTGCGCAGTAGATGTAGCATGATACCGGTGGATAGATACAACTCGATTGCCACCAAAAATATTTTGGAGATTATTAAATGGCTCAACAGGACACGTTGAGTGTGGATGAGGTGGTCGTTTCAGGAGAAGAAAAGCGCACCGCCGCCATTACGAAACAAGAATTACTTTCCAGCACATTTGAACGCAACGCTTACTTATTACCCGCTATTCTCATCGTTTTATTTTTGTCGATCTTCCCATTGATTGTCTCGCTCTATTTGTCGTTGGCGCGGGTTGAATTTGTGCAAGGCGGTTTCAAGATCAATTTTCGTGGCGCGGCCAATTATGAGCGCTTATTTTTTGGCCGAGCACAACGGCAATTTCTCGGCAACTTCGGCGATGTGACTCCGCTTACCCGCATCGTCATGCTCGTCATCATCGCGCTGTTCCTCTACTGGATTTATCGCCACATCAGAAAAAACAATTTGTCGCGCTTGGATGTTATCGGCACGATCCTCACGACAGGGGTTCTCGTGGCGAGCTTCTTTGTGCTCTCGCCGGTTGACGAAGAGATGGTGGATGTCAATTATCTGGAAGAGATCATCAACTTCGTCGGCATCAATGCAGAGGTCACACGATGGTTGTTCTTCGGCGTCATTTTGCTGGCGATGGCGCTGCCGGTGCGCTTTTTGGTGCGCGATATTTCGACATTTTTCAGCCTATTCATCCGTATTTTGGTCGTCATTATTTCAAGCCTGATTATTTGGTTGATGATTGTCACCGGCACGGGAGGGGGGTTGCCCGGCACAATCGCCGTGACATTGATTTTCGTTTTCTTTGGCGTCGCCCTGCAATATGTTATCGGGCTGGGCTTGGCGATGCTCGTCACACAAAATCTGCCCGGTAAGCGTTTCTTCCGCGTCATCTTTTTGCTGCCGATGATGATTACGCCGGTTGGTATCGGATTCGTTTTCCGGATGGTGACGAACACGTTACAGGGGCCGATTGCCCCATTGTGGCGCTTGGCTGGTTTGCAAGACTTCTCGTGGACGGAAACGGCGGGCGGTGCGCGGGCGGCCATCATCATCGGCGATACATGGCAGTGGGTGCCGTTTGTCTTTATCGTGCTGCTGGCCGCGTTGGAAGGCATCCCGCGCGAGCCATTTGAAGCCGCGCTCGTCGATGGCGCCAATCGCTGGCAAATGTTCCGTTACATCATCTTGCCGCAGATTGTCCCGGTCAGCACGACTGTCATCCTCATTCGTATCATCGAAACCTTCAAAATCATCGATATGCCGCAAGTGTTGACGTATGGCGGGCCGGGCACGGCGACCGAGTCGCTGACATTGCAAACGCTGAACGCATGGCGAGCACTTGATCTCGGCGGGTCGGCGGCGATGGCGTATGTCTTGCTGTTCCTCGTGACGTTCTTCGCGCTCGTGTTC
>RFIA01000247.1 GCA_003695675.1 Chloroflexota bacterium | reverse complement strand
TATGAAGATACCACGCCGCTTCTTTCTACGCGAGTGACCAATGACACAATTTGTATAGGCATTTGAACAACTTTCTACAAAATTAACACCCCGCATTTCTCAATCATCATGTACTATTAAGGTAAATACAGTAGGACAATTGTGCCTGATTGCACACAATTTACATTGTGAAGTCTTTCCGGCTTATAACGAGGTTGATCCGTATGTCGAAACATAGAATTCGCGTTCAACGTGTGAAGAGCAAAAGCAGCGGTCAAGCGCTGGTTGAATATGCCTTGATTCTCGTGTTGGTTGCTGTGGCGCTGGGGGTTGCGCTGGCGGCGACTGGCCCGGCGATTGGCAATGTCTTCAGCAATCAAATCTTTAACTTGCTGGGTGAAGATGGCGATGCCATTACTGGCGACATTCAAGATTTGGGCGGGGCGGACAATTTCTGGTTGACGGTGACGGCCGTTGCGCAGAATCCGCCGGGTGAAGTGCCCTTCCCAACGAACGTTCCAGTATCGCCGCCACCGACAGCGACGACCGGCCCGTCGCCGACTCCTTCGGAGACATTCACGGCGACGCCGGTATCCCCGACACCCACACCGACTCTGACCCCGACACCAGAAGACATCATCCACGATGCGCCATTTTTGGATGTGGCCGACAACCCCGATTGGTATCGGCTGAATTCGGATGTTTTCACGGGTTTCGACTTATGGTCGGCGGAATTCTTCCCGAACAAAGAGCTTTCGGGTTCGCCGGTCGCCGCGCCAGACTTCACGCCGATTTCAGATATTAATTTCGACTGGGGTAATGGAAAACCGATTGCGGCCCTGCCAAGCAGTGATAACTTCTCGATTCGTTTCACTCGCGTATTGAATCTCTCGCAAGAAGAGACGATCAAATTCACGACCGCCGCTGATGATGGCGTGCGATTGTGGATCGATTATTCGCCGGGTTGTGCTGGGGTGAATAGTGGTGGCCCGGCGACCGGAAGCCGAACGACCTTCGCTACCGGTTGTCTGTTGATCGACAATTGGCGCAATCAAGGCACGAATGCGATGTCTGTGTCGCGTACACTCCCCGCAGGGAGTTATACGCTACAACTCGACTATTTTGAAAATTCTGGCGGTGCAGATGTTAGCCTAACCTTTGAAAATGGCAGCGGCAATGTGGCCGATGATGCGCTGTTGGACAACAATTACACAGCTGTCGGCAATGCAGTCGATTGTACATGGACACAGCGTGCCGATGGGCAGATTAGTAGTGACCGCCCCTCGAATAGCGAGAGCAATATGTGGGACGAGAACCTCCGCGATGACTTCGGCAACAATGCCCGGTGCCACCTCGAGTTACGTGGCGCGGTCAATCTCGCTGCGCTGACGACGCCGCGTATGGCTTTCTGGGATGTGTGGGACTTCGGCGTGAATGTTGGCACGCGCACATGGTTGGAAGTCGCACGATATGACCCAACCAACCCAACTGCGCCGGTCGATTGGAGTACGGCAAACCGCATTCAATTGAGCAATGGGAATACGGTTAATTATGCGTGGTCGTATCACGAAGTTGATTTGAATGCCTTGGGTTTCACCCCGGCAGATCATGTCACCTATCGTTTCATGATCGAGAGCAACGACGCGACTTCCAATCGCTTTGATGATAATAGACGCCGTGTATGGTGGATCGACGATGTGTATATCTTCGACGCCTCAGAGACGGTGCGGATGTTCTCCTATTGCCAAATTGACCGGATCGCATGTCAAAGTTCGGCGACACGCGGCTACTGGGATTTGAACGACATTTCGCAGAAAAGTGACTTTATCACCAGTGGCCGTTGGGCACTCGCTTCGGACATCACCAAAGGCGGCATGAGTTTTGACGACAGCCCGAATAGAAATTATGATCGCGCTTCTTCCGATCAAAATACAGATCGTGTCCACTCAATAGAATTTGCTGGGTGGATCAACCTGACAGATATTGACGCGACGGGTGGCGGTGGCGTCCCCGATGACGAGGGCGATCAAGGCCTGCCACAACTTTCTTTCTGGCACGCTTACGATCTTGATCGCGGTGAGTTGATTCGATTGGAATACACATTCGATCCTCGCGATGCCGATACCACCCCGGCTGTTTGGCAGGTGGTTCCGGGCGCTGATTTCGTCCCAGATGATAATCAAGTGCATCAGAATTTCTCGATGCAATTCGTCGAGGTGCCGTTGAATAATATTCCCAATTGGAATACGACACCGTTCCGCTTGCGATTTGCGCTGTATGTGGATGCGAGTCGAGAAAATGCCGGTTGGTGGATCGACGAGATTCATATTAATCGCGTCGGTGTACCCGATTTCATGCCCTATCCGTTCTGCGATGATGTTGAAGGCGCCTTCACCGATGAATGGTTGCCGGGTGGTAGTTGGGCGCGGACGACCGAGTCCTTCCGTCCATTCAATGGAGGAAGCCACTCATATACCGACAGTCCCGGTGGTGATTACCGGCATGGCAGCAACGATTCGCTGCAATTCCGCCATCCGCTTGATTTGAATAATGATACGGCGGCGAACTTCGACCCAGCCAATATGCGCAACGGCAACGAAAATGGTTGTGATGGCGTTGGCGGTATGGGGAGTGGTACAGCTGCGACGAACCCGGTGTTGTCGTTCTATCATTGGCGCGATCTTGGAAACGGCGACCATATCTTCGTCGATTATTCCAATGACGATGGTCAAACTTGGAACACATTGTGGCGATATAGCAACAGTTCTTCAAATCGTCGCCAACTGGCTTGGGAACGTGTCGAGATTGATTTGTCGATGTTGCAAAATGGCACGGCTGGCGGCCCGGACGATGATGATGATGTCTTGATCCGCATTCGACTAGATGCTCGAAGTGATTCTCGTGTGTCTGACGGCATCTATATCGATGATATACGAATCGAAGACCGTGTTGAAGAAGTTCATAAGCTGTGGCCAAACAGCCGTAACGATGCAACATACGGTCGTGGCGATGGCAAGACTTTCACCGATAGCATCGACACGCCTGTTGATTGGTGGAATCGTTGGTATGTCGGCGGCAGTTGGGATGTGACGCCCATCAATGTTGGCGATACAGATGGTGATGGTACAGACGATTTCTTCAACGATTCGCATAGTGGCAGCGCTGCCTTCGTAGACAGCCCGCCTGCCGGAGCGTTGATGCCGCCGCGCTCGTTCTCGATCATCGAGATGAAGACCATCATCGACTTGAGCGCTGTCGATGCTAGCGATAATCCGATGATGTTCTTCTGGTCACACTTTGATACTGCCGACAATGATTTCTTGGCGGTGCAAATCGCCCCTGAAGACACCGCACAGACGACGCAAAACTATGATCAATTGCGAGGTTGGGCAAATTGGGTGACGACAAATAGCAGCAGCAGGCGCGGTGTTTCAACGAACTTTGACGGACGCGAGTGGCGACGGACGGATACGTGGCAACGTTATCAAGTTGACTTAACCGAATTTGTCGGCAAGCGTATTCGGGTGCGCTTCGTCGTCAATACTTTGAACGGTTCTACACGCAATCGTACTGCAAATCCGGGCGATGGTTGGTTCATCGATGATATACGCTTCACATTCCAT
>RFIA01000246.1 GCA_003695675.1 Chloroflexota bacterium | reverse complement strand
TTCGTCTTCGCCGAGATAGGCTTCAATCACAGCCGGGTCTTCTTTAACAGCGGCGGGGTCACCATCGGCAATTAATTCGCCAAAGTGCAAAACCAGCAGACGATTGCTTAATTCAAACACCGCCCCCATATCATGGCTAATGAGGATAATCGCTTTGCCTTCTTTGTGTACCCGGTCGATATAACCATAGATAGTTTCTTGCAATCGCGGATGCACACCGGCGAACGGCTCGTCCAAAATGATGAGTGACGGGTCGAGCATCAACAAACGTGCCAGTTCAAGCAGCTTTTGCTGGCCGCCACTTAGAGCGCGACCATACTCGTGCGTCAAATGATCGATGGTGAGGAAGTTCAAGATTTCGTGTGCTTTTTCTTCGACTTGCTTTCGATACGCACTGGGATTCATCGCTAGTGCCGGAACAAGCATATTTTCAATGACAGTCATCCGGCGAAAGGCACGAGTGACCTGAAATGTACGCCCTAGCCCCGCCTTGGCGACTTGATAGGGCGGCAGGCCATCAATACGCTCACCGTTTAGATAAATCGTACCACCCGACGGTCGCAAGATGCCACTCATCATATTGGTCAGCGTCGTTTTCCCGGCGCCATTCGGCCCAATCAAGCCGACGAGTTCTGCGCCTTGAATTTGAAAGCTGACATCCTTGACAGCCATGTTGCCGCCAAATCGTCGTGAAACGTTGTTGAGTTGGAGGTTAATCATGAGGCCACCTCTTCCGGCGCGGGGTCGGTGACCCGCTTGGAAACGGTCTGCTCTATCGCAACATGGCGCTCCGAAAACCATTGAATGATCGCGTACAGCAAACCATTGCGAGCAAATCGCAGCGTGATAATCATGATGAGGCCAAATAATGCAAAACGCCACGCTCCCGGTTCAATCGTCGGGCCGAGCGAAAAATCGCCGATGGTAATTGTTGTGCCGATGGGAATTTCGCGCAGCAGTTCAATTACAATGCGTGAGACAAAAGCGCCGACTGTCGCGCCCAGCAAACTTTCCATCCCACCGATAACCGCATAGGCGATGACGAGCGACATCTGCAATAAGACAATCGAATTGGGCGTGATGATACCCACCTGATGATAAAAGACCCCCCCGGCAAGCCCCACAATCGCGCTGGTAATCACAAAGATCAACACTTTATAGCGCACGATGTCTACACCCATTGCGGCGGCAGCTTCTTCATCTTCACGTATCGCTCGTAAGAACATCCCAAAACGCGAATTCGACAGGCTATACATAACCGCTAGCGACACGACCAGCAAAACAAACATGATGTAATAATCGAGACGAGCCGAAGTGGACGCAAATAACGGTCGGAATTCAAGGCCATTACTGCCGCCGGTGAATTGAAATTCTGTGATTAGCCCAATGCGAATCAATTCGGAGAAGGCGATGGTGAACAGCGCCAAATACGCGGCCCGCAGTCGCAACAATAACACACCAATGATAAACCCAACGAAGCCGGCCATAATCGTCCCGGCGATGATGGTCATCAGTGGATGAATTTCGCCACCTGCCAAGCCGATAATCGCCACCCCGTCACGTCCCAGAATCCCGGCAGTATAGGCGCCAATGGCCATGAATGCCATGTGACCGAACGAGAATTGACCGGAAACCCCGGCCAGCAGCGCCCAGCTCGAAGCGAGTATAGCGTAGAAAAAACCGTCTCGAATCAACGTAACGCGATAATTGTTGCCGAGCAAATTGGTTTGTGGCAAGATCAACAGAATGACAGATATGACCGCCAGCAATACCATTCCTTGTTGTTGGCGGCTCATCACAATTTCCTCCCGAATAAACCGGTTGGTTTGAGCAACAAAACCACAGCAAAGATCACCAAGCCGAAAGCTTGTATATACGAAGCGCCTTTGCTCGGATTCGGATAGCAACCCGAACCTAGCGCTTCGACCACGCCAAGCACCAGCCCACCGAGTAGCGCCCCGGGCACCGAGCCTAGCCCGCCGAGCACCACGACAACGTAAGACCGAGTCGCCGCAGCTGCACCGACCCACGGCACCCAGTCAAAGATCGGTACGAGTGCCGCGCCCGACATCCCGGCCAACATGGTGCCGATGCCGAATGCCAGTGTATTCATCCCCAACGGATTGATGCCAGTGACGGCAGCCGCCTGCTTATCCATACTCACGGCACGCAGGCCACGCCCCGTCCATGTGCGTTGCAAGAAATAGACCAGCGCTGCGATCAACAAAACGGCGATCAATCCTGACGCGAGGCGATTGGGTTGAAAAATCAACCGGCCCAGCAATGGTGTATCGCCGACCGTTAATGGTTCCAGTCGCAGACTTGCGGTTTGGATGAAACGACCGGCACGATGGGGTTGCGGCCCAATTGTCGCCAACGTCGTGTATTCCATGAAAAATCCAAAGCCGAATGTGATGAGAATGGCGTATTCTCGCGCCCGTTCAATCTGCCCCGTGTGCATTGGGCGCAGGAAGAAACGTTCAAAGAGAATGCCAATCGCCATTGTGACGAAACCAGCAACGATAATGCCCCACACAGGATTCAACTCAATCCCCACATCTTCGGCAGCAGCGTCTAAAAAGAAGAGCGAGGCATAGCCACCGACCATATAGAATTGACCGTGTGCAAAACTGACGACCCCTTGAATCGAATAAATCAACGTCAGGCCAATCGCCATCAAGGCATAAATTGTGCCAATCGTCAGGCCATTGAGCACTTGCTGCGTCACATAGGTGTGATTGGTGGCGCAAAGATTGTCCGGGAAGAAGAGTGCGAAAATGATGAACAACTCGGCCAATGCAGCGATAAACAAGCTCACCATCGCGCGCCGGGAGAGTGACGGGGTCTTCTGCCAGAGATAATAAAGCGCGAACGGCCCGGCGACCAAACCGGCTAATGTGCCGACATACGAACTCTGCGAGCTGTCTAAGCCGCGTCTGTGATATTGTCTCGGTAAACGCAACGCCCCGACGGCGGCCCATACAGGTCCCGCCAGCAGCAACCAGATTAAAATTATTGCGTGCATAGTAAAATCTCTACATAAAAATAAAAAGATGAGAGCACGTTATATGCCCTCATCTTTTGTTTTTGACGCGCTACGGTGTTGTGCCCGGCACGATGTACGATGTGCCGTGTGTTTGCCGAACTTCTGGCCATAGAATCGCCGCTTCGTCCCCAGATTGACCTTCTTCAAAGTATTGCAGGACCGTCACGGCTGGATCGGGCCACTGATGCCACATCCACTCCGGCACATCTTCGGGGACGGGATTGTTGAGGCCGAAGGGGAAGTAGTACCGTCCCTGCGCCAGTGTGATATCGGTTGCCTCGAGCGCCTCAATGACGGCATCGGGGTCGGTTGACCCGGCGCGTTCGATGGCGTCAGCAATGATGAAGAGACTGTCATACGATTCAAAGACCCAACTTTGTGCCGCGCTGCCAAATGTTTCGTTATAACGGTCGGCGAGGCTTTGGGCGATCTCGTTGTAACTTGCTGGGCCTAAACCGATTTTACGGAACACGCAATAGTTGCCATCGGGCACAGTTTCCCAAAATTCAGGTGTGATGGCGACTTGGTTGGCGATACAAATCGTATCTTCTGTCGGTGCGAGGCCAAGTTCGGCCATTTGCTGGACGAGATTCAGATTCGTCTCGCCAGTAACGCCAGTCGTATGAATCGCGTCGGGCGGGTCGCCTGCTTGAATACGCGACAGAATCGGCAAGAAATCTTGGGTGCCGAGTTCGACGAAGATAACCTCAACATTTACACCGGCGGCTTCTAAATTGGCTTGCGTCGATTCAGCGATGCCAGTGCCGAAGTCCGTATTCTCTGCGATGATGACCACATCTTCCGGCTCCAGCGAGATTAACCACTCAGAAATTGCGCTGGAAGCGATGGTGCTTGTCGGGGCAATGCGGAAAGTATTGGGCGCTTGCTGGGCGGTAATCTGGTCGGAGAACGTTTCCGAAAAAACGGTCGGGATATTGGCTTCGACAGCGACATCCATCATCGATAGGCCAACGGCGCTATGATATTCACCGGTCAAGGCGACAACGCCGTTCTCATTAATCAGGCGGTCGGCGACTGCCGCGCCGCGTTCTGGCAAACCTTCTGTGTCACCAAAGATGACCTCAACCGGGTGCTGCACGCCGTCAAGTTCAATGCCACAATTTGGCGGCGCGTTCAAATCGGCTTCGGCAATATTGAATGCCCACTGCATATCAATACCGGCGAGTACCGTACCCGGTGCAGACAGTGGCCCCGTTGCACCAATGCGGATCGGTTCGCCCTCGAAGTTGCATTCATCTTGTGCATGAACGACCGTAAAACTCACGGACAATAGGGCAGCGATGATGAATAAAGCAAGGATACGATTTTTATAGTTCAACATGATAATCCTCCTAAAAAGTTGCACTGTCTAAGTAGTACACTATCTGAATGGATGTGAATGGATACAATTTACTTGACTTATAAATTGACGCCTCCTTTTTTCTCAGTCATCCAGATGAACCACACCGGCATCGACAATGGTGCGTTCATCAAGATGCACGGTGGGTTGATAGAGCACCATATCGATATGCACGGCGCTATGGGTTTGCCCGCCATAAAACACATTATCGCCAATGGCGAT
>RFIA01000030.1 GCA_003695675.1 Chloroflexota bacterium | reverse complement strand
TAGCCTCGAATTAAACCACACGCTCCGCTGCTTGTGCGGGCCCCCGTCAATTCCTTTGAGTTTTAGCCTTGCGACCGTACTCCCCAGGCGGCACACTTATCGCGTTGGCTGCGGCACTCCCAGCGCTTCTCGCGCCACGAACGCCTAGTGTGCATCGTTTACGGCGTGGACTACCGGGGTTTCTAATCCCGTTCGCTCCCCACGCTTTCGCGTCTCAGCGTCAGTCGCGGCCCAGGACACCGCCTTCGCCACTGGTGTTCCTCCGGATATCTACGCATTTCACCACTACACCCGGAATTCCATGTCCCTCTGCCGCTCTCCAGTCATGCAGTCTTCTACGGCCTCTCCCGGTTGAGCCTGGGAGCTTTCACGCAGAACTTACATCACCGCCTACACGCGCTTTACGCCCAGTAACTCCGGATAACGTTCGCCTCCTACGTTTTACCGCGGCTGCTGGCACGTAGTTAGCCGAGACTTATTCCTGTGCTACCGTCTTCCTCGTCACACAGAAAAGAGCTTTACGATCCGAAAACCTTCTTCGCTCACGCGGCGTTGCTGCATCAGGCTTGCGCCCATTGTGCAATATTCCTCACTGCTGCCTCCCGTAGGAGTCTGGGCCGTGTCTCAGTCCCAGTGTGGGGGGTCACCCTCTCAGGCCCCCTACCCGTCTTCGCCTCGGTGAGCCTTTACCTCACCGACTAGCTGATGGGCCGCAGCCTCCCCCTCAAGCATCGCAATCTTTTCTCACAAGGCGCCTACCCCTCGTGAGCTTATCCGGTATTAGCTGTCATTTCTAACAGTTATCCCGGTCTTGAGGCCAGATTAGCTACGTGTTACTCACCCGTGCGCCACTCTCCACGCTGGATAATTCCATCGCTTCCCGTTCGACTTGCATGTGTTAGGCACGCCGCCAACGTTCATCCTGAGCCAGGATCAAACTCTCCATCGAGTTCTTTCCTTCGTCGCTCGGAAACCTACTGTTTCCTGCGTTCTTTCTCAATTTCTTTGGCTGGAGCTTCTGTTTGTACTCACTATCCTGTTGTTAAGCTGCCGCCCTGTACCCCAGAGCGTCCACCATCTTACCACCTCCCCTCCCTACCAGTCAACCCCTTCCCCTAACCTCTCCCAAACCCGTTTGGGATATCCCCTAAATTTGGGATATAACTTGCGAAACCATTCGCGAATATCGGCTAAAACATGCGGCATATCCCAAAAATTAGCCCGTATATCGCAAGACAAACAATGTCAAATCGTCAAATTGTGCCGCTTCACCAACGAATTCATCGACACGTTGCACAATATGTTTGAGAATTATATCAGCATGTTGCCCGGCAGACTCGATAATTGCTTGTTGCAATCGCGCCTCGCCGAAAAATTCGCCGTGTATATTCTCCGCTTCGGTGACCCCATCGGTATAGTAAACGATCACATCACCGGGTTGCAAATCGACCTCGACGTCTTGCAGTGGATTATTCGGAAACCAACCAATCGCACGCCCACCAATCGCCATCATCGAGACCTCGTTAGACGCAGCGCGATATAACATCGGCGGGTTATGGCCGGCATTGACATGAATGCTATGACCATTCGGCATAAACACGCTGTAATAGACTGTGACAAACATGCCATTCTGCGCATCGTCGAGAATCAAATCATTCGTTCGGCTGAGCGTTTCGACCGGCGAATAATTGCTCTGTGCGTGAGTCCGAATCAGCGTTCGCGCCACTGCCATGAACATCGCTGCTGCCGCGCCCTTGTCCGACACATCAGCGATCACAATCCCAAACTCGTCATCATCGACATGGAAGGCATCGTAAAAATCTCCGGCAACTTCACGGGCAGCTTCCCACCTAGCAGCCAATTCATAACCGGGAACGTGTGGCATCGTTTTGGGCAACAAACCCTCTTGAATCTCACGCGCCATTTGCAACTCGCGTTCAAGACGCCCCTTCTCGACCGCAACGGTGTACAAACGCGCATTCTCAATCGCAACACCGGCTTGCCCTGCAACCGCACTCAACAAATCTCGGTCAGAATCCGTAAAGTTCGTCAAGCCAAGTGTGTCCACATAAACCGCACCAATCAAACGTCCATTGACAATCATCGGCGCACATAGAATAGCGCGAATACCCTTGGCAACAATGCTACCACTCGTCATAAAGTTTTCGTCATACATGGCGTTATTCGTCAGCAACGTTTCGCGAGTCTGTATCACTTGATTGACAATCGTCGCGCTATAGGGCACATCATGCCCAACCTCATCCGTGCGCAAACCCCGCGCAATTCGTAATTCAAGCTGCCCATCCTCATCAGCAACCATCAAAAAGCCGCGTTGCGCATTGCATACCTCCATCATCGAATCGATGACCGTATGCAACACTTCGTCGAAGTCTAACGTTGAATTCATAGCTTGTGTGATTTTGAACAGAGTTTGCAAATGTTCGGGACTAATCGGTTGTTGAGACACGCGCATAACCTCTCGACGAATCCGTATTATTCTCGCACAGATATAGTACCACAATCACGAGTGGAGAGCATAAGCCATGTTATAATCCCGACACACACAACTCACCCACTATGCTATGGAGCAGCACAATGTTATTCGATGTTTCGATCTTCCCGGACGATTTGAACACAACCGGCGACCTCGCCCGTCAAATCGAAGATTATGGCTTTCACGGATTATGGACAGCCGAAACCGCACACAACCCGTTTCTTCCTTTGACCCATGCTGCGTCTGCCACACAGCGCATCAATCTCGGCACAGCGATTGCCGTCGCCTTCCCACGCAGCCCAATGGTGACAGCACAAATCGCGTGGGACTTAGCCGCACAATCAAACGGACGCTTCATTCTCGGACTCGGCACACAAGTCAAAGCACACATCACCCGACGCTTCAGCACCGAATGGTCTGCCCCTGTACCACGCCTGCGTGAATACATCGAGTCGCTGCGGGCGATATGGGCCAATTGGCAAGAAGGCAAACCGCTTCGTTATAAAGGCGAGCACTACGCTTTCACATTGATGACGCCATTCTTTGCACCACAGGCGATTGAACACCCCGATATTCCGATTTACATCGCCGGGGTCAACACGGGATTGTGTCAACTCGCAGGCGCGTTGTGTCAAGGTTTTCATGTTCACCCGTTCCACACACCGCGTTATATCAGAGAAGTCATCATCCCCGCGATTGAAAGCGGCGCACAGAGCAACAATCGTTCGCGAGAGGACATCAGCCTGACGTGCGCGATTTTCGTCGTCACAGGCGCAACAGAAGCAGAACGCAACGACAACACCCGCATGGTGAAATCGCAAATCGCGTTTTATGCCAGCACGCCGAGCTACGCCCCCGTCTTGAACTTACATGGATGGGGAGACTTACAACAGACGCTCGGTACAATGGTGCGCGAAGGCAAATGGAACGCGATGTACGAGCACATCAGCGATGAGATGCTGCATGAATTCGCCGTTGTCGCGCCACCGGACGAACTCGCGAGCGCTGTCAAAGCGCGTTACGCCGGTTTGCTCGACCGTGTTGGTTATTACTTCCCGTTTGTGCCCGGCGATGCTGAAAAAGAAATCTTATGGAAAAACGCCGCCGATGTTTTTGCGCGATAAGGGCATCAACATAGTGATTTGCTTCTTTAGAGGAAATCGCAGAGGTACAGCGAGACCGATGTTTTCGGGCGCTTGTATACGCACACAATAATATATTCTCGTCGTGTATCAGACATTCTTATGGCGGCACGGGTGGGGGGGTCTGCCGCCATAAAACATCGGTTACGCGGCCTAGCTCGACCGACGTTTTCGACAATTCATCACGCACCCCTTTCGATTGAGAAGCTCTCGTGATGAATCGTATCACAAAAGCGGTGCTTTGTGTTTACAAAAAGGCAACCTTTTTCGCAACATTTTTTCGCACGCCGCCGCCGATGTTCAAACATCTAGCGGCGCTCATTATTTCGCCACCCACTCGGCATTGAACTGCGCCCATTCGGTGGTGTCCGTCTCCCACTCGGCGAAGATGGCGACACCGCGCACGAAATCCGCCGCGTCACCGGCTTGCAGCAAGCCCGTGCGGATACCATCGACGGCGCTTGTCACATTCTCGACCGCCGGGTCGTGCGCCGGCGGTTCGGCATCATAGGTGGGAATACCGATGACGAGATTCGTCGAGGCGTCGAGTTCGGCGACCGCACTCGCAAACGATTCGACTTGATACGCCATCCATTTGACATAATCATCCGGCGACGACAAGCCACTGTTATACGCCATGACCGCCATCTCATCGGTCAACAAAGCGACGCGCTGCTTGTATTCGCGTTGCCAAACCGTGCCCGGTTCGATGAGCGGCGGCACGGGAATATCAACACCCAGCGGACTCCAATCCGGCGGAATGGCGACCGAAATCGACGCGGTCTCGCCGACCGACGTCCGCACGACTCGCAACAAGTCGAGAAAATTGGTATCGCCGTCCCACACCGGTTCGACATTCAAAAACACACCGTCGAAACCAAAATCATGAACGACCGTTTGACTGAAGGTCGCCACCCGTTGTTGAAATTCTTCATCATCAAGACGGTAGTTGTCCTCACCGAGATTGACCGGCAACCCTAACCATGCGTACAATCGCGCCTCGGGGTAGGCGGTGTTGAATTGCGAGACGAAGTTGCGCACTGCGTCGAAATTCTCCGCACCGCGCCATGTGTTGTCGGACTGCAACCAACTCACCCACGCATACACCGTGCCAATTTCGTTTTCGCGCAAGCGTTGCGCCAACAACGCCACATCTGCGAGGTCACGCGGTTCATACGTCCATTCTGTGCCCAACCATATCGCATTCGGCTGCAACTCCGGCGGCGCGTTTTTGAAAATACCCAGTCCGAAAATGATCGCGACGACAAATGCTATCGCGGCGATACCCGTCAAAATTGTTCTAATCGGTGACCACTGAAGCGGCAGTTTCGGCAATTTGAAGCCCCCCGACGGCGACAACTGCGGTCTACCGCCGGGTAGCGAAAATCGTTGACCCGCTTGTTTCTGCTTACGGCGTTGATGTCGTTCTCGGAGTTTGCTGCGTCTCGGCTCCCTATGCGCATCTTCGGGGGGAATCTGTGAGTCCACAGGCGATACCTCTTCAACCACTAAACTTATCGATAAACGGCGGGCCGAGGATCAACGCACCGACGATGACCGAGGCGACCACAGCCAGCAACACCGCCGCAGCCGCGACATCTTTGCCGACTTTCGCCATCGGATGCCATTCGGTCGTCGCCAGATTCGTCACTGCTTCGACCGCCGCGTTCAAAAACTCGGCCATCCACACAATCGTAATCGCAATCGTTAGAAGCACAAATTCGATTGTACTCACCCGCAACCACAGGGCGACCAAAAAAGTCACGATGCTTGCAACCGACATAATACGAGTGTTCTTTTGATGTCGCAACATATATAACCAGCCGGCCAGCGCATATTCAAAGCTCTTCAAACGATTCGGGCTGACCTGCACGGTATAATCGTCCGGTTGGATTTTCATCGTGCTCGTCAATTCGTCGAGCAACCCGCGTCCTTTACTCATCGGCACGTCCTTCTAAATGCGGCACAATCGCTTGCGAAATCGCCAACGCAGCGAGCGCTCGCCCTTGTGCCGCCCACATGTGTTCACGCTGCGCAGCCTCAGCATGCGTATAACCGAGCAAATGCAATGTGCCGTGTACAACCAACAATGCAAGACTATCGTTGACATCGTGCCCAAGTCGTTTCGCTTGTCGCACACTATACGGATAGGCGATGATGACGTCGCCGAGATAAGGCGACTCATCTACGCCCGGCGGCCAATCATCTGCTGGGAACGACAAGACATCGGTCGGCGCATCAATGCCGCGATATTGCCGGTTGAGTTCGGCGACATGCGCGTCATCGGTGATGACAATCGACAGTCCCGTCTCAGGCGTCACGTTATGTTGAACGAGCACCACCTGTGCAGCGCGTTGTAATCGCTGTACTTCGACCGCGAATTCCCCTTCGACTCGCACGACAATCTCAAACATCACTTGTCCTCAGACTGCGGTTCGTCATGAGTTGCCGCTTCATCGACAGGTTTGCCATTGGTGTTACTGGTGTCTGCGAGGCCATCAGCATCATTATGATGTTCGCGATTGCGTTGCAATGGCGGGACTTCGGGCAGCGGCGCGGTATCATCATTCGGCACTTTGGGAATATCGACAGCTTGTGGGCGCGGGCGTTTGACTTCAGCCGTCGTTGTTTTGGGCGTCGCTGTCTCCGCTTGTGTTTGCGGTTTTTTGGGCTTCGTCGGCTTTGTCGGTCGAGTCTCTTCGTCTGGTTGAACAGTTGGCGCTTCAACAGCCGGCGATGATGTCATGCTTTCAACTTTAGTTTCAGCCTGACGCGGTTTCGCAGCCGCAGGATAATTGATGCGTGGATGAAAGACGGCCTGCAACATTTCGACAAAGGTATTGCGAATGACTTTGAGATCATTCAATGTTAAGTTTGAGTCGTCAAGTTGACCTTCGCGCCGTTTGTTGTCGATAATTTGCTCAACGATTTCGGCAATCTCTTGCTTGCTAGTTGGCCTGCGGGCGCGAATAGTCGCCTCGCAGCTATCGGCTAGCATCATGATTCCGGCTTCACGACTTTGTGGGCGCGGGCCAGGATACGTGAAATGCTCAATATCAACTTCCGACGCATCGCCACCGGCTTGCGCTACGGCCTGTTGATAAAAATACAATACACTCGTGCCATGATGTTGGCAAATAAATTCGCGAATGGCCTGCGGCAAATGATAGTGCTTCGCCATCTCGTCGCCGTCTGTCACATGGCTGATGATGATGTCGGCGCTGCGATAGGGGTCGTTCAACACATCATGCGGATTCCCAACATCGCCTTGATTCTCGACGAAGAAAGCGGGGTTTTCCATTTTGCCGATGTCGTGATACAACGCCGCGACGCGCACGAGGTCTGCATTGGCGCCAATTGCGTTGGCCGCTTGCTCACTCAAATTGGCAACTTGAAGTGAATGTTGATATGTGCCCGGCGCTTCGCGAATGAGCCGTTGCAACAACGGTTGATTCGGTTGGCTCAATTCAATCAGTTTGAGGCTCGTCGGCAAATTGAAGAGGAATGTAATCACATACATGCCGCCAATCGCCGCGATACCGGCCAACGCGCCATTGAAGATGCCATCGACGAACAAACCACTGAAGCCGCCATCGGACGACAACAATTCGAGATTGAATATCGTGATGACGACCACGTTGGTCACCGCGATGATGAACCCAGCGAAGAAATAACTGTTCAACCGTTCAGAACGGCGCAGCGTCAAAGCACCAATCGCCCCGCCGGACGTGACAAGTGTCGAAATCTCTAGCGATTCATTCGCCATCACACCCATCAAAATAGCGATGCCGACAATCGCCATGATCGCGAGTTCAGGCCCGGTGACGACCACATACAGCAGCGCCATCGCCGCCGTTGGATAGCGATAAAATTGTTGCGTATCGCCACCGACAATCCGGGCGCCGAGCAACGTAATCATGAAGATGGCCGTCAACACAGCCAGCAGTGTTAAGTCATCGAAAAGATCGGCGTGAAAACGCCCAACATACAACCCCAACATCACCATGACGACAATACTTGCCAACAACGAACGCACAACCTCTTCACCACGACGGTTGGCAGGCCCACTCACGCGCAATTGTTGTAAGGCTTCAAACGCAAGCTCGTCAACACGTTCACCGGCGCGCACGATGATTTGCCCACGTTCAAAAACGCGCGTCTGTGGGGCAACGCTTTCGCGAGCAGCCAACCGCGCCTGCTCAGTGGCTTCAGGATTTTCAAATGAATTCGGACGCATCAAATCTTCAACAATCGCCACAATCGCTGCGAGATCACTTTCATCGCTGAAGCGTATACTCACTTGAGTCGGCAGTTGAGAGCGCACAGTCGCCAAGTCTGTCTCTCGAATCGCGTCGCGCATGACCCGTTCCAACACACTGACCACTTGCTCATCCATCGCCCGCCATGTTTCATCATCGACATCAAGGATGCGTTGTATCACACTGTCGTCGAGCGTCAGCGCATTAATTTGATGCAAATCATCGATCTTTTGTTCACGCGAGGCATACGGGTCGAGCCGTACATTGTCTATGAAATCGAAGATTTGCCGCGCGAGCAGCGACTGTTGCCTCACGACGGTCGGGTCGGGCGAATCAAATATCGTCCGCACACTGTCTTCGGCTGCTTGTCGTCTTTGTTCGGTCAAGACGGTACTTTCAAATTCCATCGTCACCGGCGCATGAATATCTTCCTCCGCGATGTCACCGATTTGCAAAGATTCGAGCGATTGACTAGGAAAGATACTGTCGAAGGCGATAATAACCGTCGTGAACAGCAAGAAAATCGCGGCGGCCAAAGCATACGCCGACCATTGCAAGGCGCGCATCGTGTCCGACGGCGCCACGCGAAAATGTTTTTCAAGCGTGTCCGTAATCCACAGCACAATCATGATGAAGCCCCCAACAACTCACGGACGATTTGGCTCACCAACTTACCATCGGCGCGCCCCTTGACCTGTGGCATGACAATACCCATGACCTGCCCCATTTCTTTTGGGGAACTCGCGCCAGTTTGCGCAATCGCGGCTTCGACGACGGTCGCGATTTCTTCACGAGACATCTGTTGCGGCAAAAAGCCCTCGATAATCGCGAGTTCGACTTGTTCGCTTTTGGCAAGCTCATCGTGTCCACTCTTTTGCGCTTCTTCAATTGTCTCGCGTCGTTTCTTGGCTTCCTTTTGCAATAACGCCAACACCTCTTCAGGTGATAATTCTTTGTTATCGTCTTTTTCGACTTGAGCAATTTCATTCAAAATCAGACGAATGGTATCGCGCCGCACAAGGTCTTTCGCCAACATCGCGGCTTTGAGCGAATCTTTGAGTTGTGTCTTCGGGTCGTCCATGATTTCCCCCTGTTTACTACGAAACAGCATCGATCATCGGTAGAGCGACGAGCTGCCCGGTTGCTTCGTCGAAGGTTTCGATTTGCGCCGATGTGATCGCATTCGTCAACGGGCGCGGATGCACGCCGCGCACCCGGACGTAATTATCAGTATAACCGACATTGATGAAACCGGCTTCGGTCGCGCCGGTTACCTGTTCCCACAACACCGGCAGTGTTTGCCCGACGAAGCGCTGCGCAAAGCCACGTTCCATCTCTTGCGACAGCGTTAGCAAACGTGTACTGCGTTCTTTCTTCGTCGCGTCATCGACATGCCCGGACATGCGAGCGGCGGCTGTGCCGGGACGCTTACTATAACGAAAGACGTGCAAGCCGGCGAAGTTCATCTCGCGGATAAAAGTTTCGCTGATGGTGAATTCGTCATCCGTCTCGCCGGGAAAGCCAACAATCACATCGGTTGTGATGCTCAGATGCGGTATCGCGTCGCGGGCAGCCCGCACCAATTGACGAAACTCGGCTTGGCTCGTGCGTCGAATCATGCGCTTGAGGGTCGCGTCGCATCCGCTCTGCAATGGCAAATGCAAATGCCGACACAGGCGCGGATTGTCCCACAACATAAAGAAATCGTCCGACAAATCCCACGGCTCAAGCGACGATAGCCGCAGGCGCGGCACATCGGTCTCGTCGAGAATGCGCCGCACGAGCATTTGTAGTGCATTTTTGTCACCGAAGTCGTGCCCGTAACTGCCAAGATGCACACCCGTCAACACGACTTCTTGATAACCGATACCGTGCAAATAGCCGATCTCGTCGAGCACGTCATTGATCGCACGGCTGCGCCCGTCGCCCCGCGCGACCGTCGTGATGCAAAATGTGCATACATTATTGCAGCCATCCTGCACTTTGACGAAGGCGCGGGTGCGCCCCAATGCGCCGGGAATCGCGCGGCGTTCAATCGGCTCCGTGTCAAAAGGCGGCGGGGCTTCGCCCGTCACTTGTTCGACAAGTTGTTCTTTGGCGATGTTGTCCACGACGCCTTCGACACCGGGCAGCACCGCAATCTCGTCCGGCGAAATTTGTGCGTAACACCCGGTGACAGTCGTCCGCGCCGCCGGATTTGCGCGATTCAATTCGCGGATGAGTTGGCGGCTTTTGCGCGTCGCCTCCTGTGTGACCGCGCAAGTATTGACGACGAACCACTCGGCACGCGCCGGGTCGTCGACGATTTCGTGTCCTAATTGTTGAAATTGCCGCGCCATCGTATCGATTTCGCTTTGATTCAGGCGGCAACCTAACATTCGTAAATGTACGCGCATGAAGTTCTCTATATCTCACCCAACATATCATCACATTCGATTGCTAGGGCACAGCGTATCGTGCCTTCACGATGTTTTGCAACCACAGATTGTGCCATGTTGAACAATCACACCATAAGCTACAAGGGACGGCTCATCGACCGTCCCCTATTATCATAATGCAAATCGTCACAAAACAGAACCGTATCGCCGGACTATTCAAGCACCCCCGATGCAAAGACGAGCACATTATCAAAGTCAACAGCGACGCCGGGTTCGCTAAATGTCATCACCATCATGCCGAGCCGTCCGCTCGCAAACGAATCGTCGATGAGGACATCGCGCATTTGCCCGCCGACACATTGCCCGCCCGCGAAGGTGCTCACACCATTCGGGTCATCGGGGATGCAAACCTGTGCCAACGCATCGTTGATGTAAAATTGAAAGCGGTCACCATGAGCGACGACACGGAGCGTATTCCGTGCGCCAATTCCCTGATTGATGAGCGACGAATCCGCCCACGCGCTCAGGCTTTTTTCTTCGCCATCAATCGTCCGCACGACTTGATAAAAGCCATCGCTGCTGATTAAAAATCGATAAAGATTGAACGAATCTTGAAAGCGGAAGACGATGCCAAATCCATTGTCGAGCGGGCCATCGATGACTTGCGTCTCAACGCGCAAGTCAAAATCGCCGAAATGCTGTCGTGTGATTGAAAAGGGCAGGCTGTCCGACGTCAGCGCCGCAATGCGCAATTTACCGTCAATCACTTGCGACGATAAGCGGCCATCATCGTAAATCTCCCAATCTTCGAGGAAATCATCATACGTGGCGATATAGAGCAATTCGCCCGGTTCACCAGACAGAATATAATGCCAATCTTCGATGAGACCATCGACATTCAGATTGATGAAACGCCCGCCGACCGGCGCGATGTGCAAACCACTCAAGCCAATCATGACGATTAAGATGAGAATTAATCCTGCAAGCATTGCCAGATTGCGCGACAAGAAAACCACCCTTGAAAATAAACGCTATTCAACCGCAAAGAGCGCAAAGAAAAAGCCAAACGATTTAACGCAGAGACGCAGCGTCCGCAGAGAAAATCTGTTGGGGCGTTGCGTGCAATGCCCAGCAACATTTTCATACCCTTGATGTGTCGCTAGGCGACATCGATTGCCCTTCAATAACGCCGGGATTGTAGCACGCAGGCTGTTGTGCGTAAACAGCGCCTTATTCGCGAAACGCCCACAGCAACGCCTTACGAAGTGAAAAATCGCGCACACTAGAATAGAAGAGATACGTCCCCACGATAAATACAGATTGAAAGAATAACCACACCGTCAATCCAGCCGCGGCATCGCCCCCCCCACTATCACGAAACATCAGAGACACTATCCAAAAGAACAAACCCGTCAACACGGCTTGTAAAAACCACACAGCGAGCATCGCGGCGAAAGCCAACAAAATGGCGAAGACGATGCGGCGTGTACGCGCCGAAACCGCAATGCCGACGGCGGTCAATGCCCGCAAGCGCCACACCGGGTCGATGAGATAATATCCCCAGAACGTCATCAAAATCGCCAGCGATATGAATGCTTCATAGGGCGACTCAACGAAAAAGTCGGCAATACTTACCCATAGGTCGTCACCGTCGCCTTCGATGAAAGGCACGACGAATAGCAATAACAAGAAAACAATAAAAGACACAATCCGCATCGCTCGGATGAAGACCATCACGCGCCACGCACGCACCTGTGCCAACGCATACTTCGCCTGAATAATATCGTCTTCTGTGAGCAAGCTCAGGCATAGCAAGTCCCATCGGCCACTGATATGCTCGCCATTGATGCTGTTAATCGCAAAGAGCAAACAGCCGAAATCAAGGAATAGATTCATCAAGATGCCACCGGCGAAGGTTACGACGAGAACGCCTGTAGCCAACTCGATACCATCTTGCAGGTCAAAAACATCGATCAGAAAATCTGCCAATCCCAGCCAGATCGCAAAGACCATCGCCAGCAACAAGGCGATGACGAAGCGTTGATAATTCCGACGTGCTGCCGGAGTCGCCGCCCATTTGACACGACGCAAGCCAAAGAAATAAATCGGGTCGCTAGGCGAGACCATCAACCCAGCGATAACGCCTTTGAACATGGTCATTGAGCAATCCTCAGCAAAATGAAGCTGATGTTGACATTATTACTTGTTATAACGTGCAAAAGAGCATTTTTGTTCATGAATCAGCGCAGGCCGAATCCTTGCAAGATACGAAGCGACTCGTCGAAAAACGGGGACTCTTGCGAGATGACACGCTCAAAAAATGGCATCGCTGCGTCGATGTTATCGGTTTCGAGCAACAGGCGTCCTTTATAAAACAACGCTCGCGGATTATCCGGTTCGATATTCAAGGCAGCATCGATATGCCCGATTGCTTCGTCGGGCATCCCAGCTTGATACAACGCCCAGCCCAAGGCGGCGCGGACTTCGGCGTTTGTCGGTTGGGCGGCGGCTGTACTGCGCAACAATTCGAGTCCATCATTGTCAACACCGGCAATGCCGAGTCGATAACCTTCCTCGGCATAAAACAACGCCAACAAAGCGGCAAATTGCGGATCACCTTGCGAGGCTTCAACCGCCCGGGTGAGCCATTGTTCGGCGCGTTCGAGATCATCGACTTGGCGATAGGCGCTGCCGAGTTCGGCCATCAGCGCGGGGTTGTCCGGCGAGAGTGATGCAGCAGCCTCGAAAGCTGCAAGGCTACCGTCAATGTCGCCGATAGTGCGCAGATGCACACCCTGCAAAAAACGCACTTGGGCATTCTCAGCATCGAGCGCAACAGCTTGCTCAATCCATTGGCTGCCGTCCTTGCCTTGTTCGTCTCGCACAAGCGCGATGTACGCCAATGCTTCGGGGAAGGGCTTTCCGATGACGGACGCATGTTCAAAAGCAAGTTCGGCATGAGGCAGCAAGCCAACATCCACAAACACCAAACCGACTTGCATACTGATGAGCGGGTCATTGGGGTTGGCGGTCAACACTTGAAGCAAAGCTGCCGACACATCGTGATAAGCCGGTATGCCGACAGCAATCTGCAAATGTTGCCTCGCTTCAAGCGGATTAAATGCGGCGAGTATCAAACCGAGTTGATAATGCGCCCATACATCGCCGGGACTGTGTTCAACCAACAATCGCAAAATATCGACAGCTTCTTGCCACTGTTGCAATTCGAGATACGTTTCGGCCAAGGCGCGTATCAGTGGCACATCATCCGGATTCGCGGCGAGTGCCCCTTCCCAAAACGAAGCAACCCGCGTCAGGTCACCGACATCGCGCCATATTTCACCGGCATGAAGTTGCAAGTTCGCCGTCCATCCGGTTTGTGCGGCGAGCGCTTCAATCTGATACAGCGCTTGCATCGGTCGTCCTGCTGCGCGATTGGAATCAATCGCCGCATAACGTTGGCTGATCTCTTCAAGCGAAAGGGTATTATCAACCGGCAACAAAGACGCGCCAATATACACCACCGGCACGAGAATCAAAACGAGCAGCACTACAAAGAGCACTGCCCGTCGATAGGTCAATTGACGTGTCATTTCTGTTTGCTGTCAACCGGTTTTGGTTTCGGATTTTCGATTTCGTGCAGCGCATCTTTGACAACCACTTCGACTTCAGCCGGTGTGAAGGGCTTAATCAAATACTGAAAGACATCTTGGAATTTGCCAATCAAACGATTCGCCGGGTCACCATGCGCGGTGATGACGATAATCTTCGGCATCTTTTCTGATTCTTTGCGCTTCTGTTTCACTTCTTCGAGGAATTCCCAGCCGGTCATATCCGGCAAGGCGATGTCGAGCAGTACAACATCCGGGTTCATTTTGTAGAAGCGGTCAAGCCCTTTCTTGCCATGCGCCTCGCGCGTGATGTTCAACCCTAGTCCTTCAAGACTCGCCTGAAGGATTTCGGCCAACTCTGTCGTATCTTCGATAATCAACAACGAATATTTGGCCGGGTCATCTTTCTTGTTCTCTTTATCGGCCTTGGCTTTTACTTTTGTCGCCACTTTGACTTCGGCGGTAGAACGGGCGGCATCCTGCTTATCTTTGTTCTCTTTTTTGTCGGACACGACCGCCGCTACAGTGCCGGTCTCTGCTCTTGACGACTCTTTCTTTTCCAAGTAAACAGTCGTCATCGTCGATGTGCTACGGACGGGCATAACCGGTTCGCGCCGGTCATCCGACTCACGCTTATCCTTATCCACATCGTCTGTCTGAATCATAACAGGCATCGTCTCTTTTGGCATAAAAATCCCTGCAGGTGAACTAAGTGCGCCCTAATGAAACTTCTACACCAAAGTATATCACATCAAATGGCGATGAAATACTTGAGCTTGTTAAGATTTCATGTAATTTTGCGTATCATCTTACGATTGTCTCAAGAACCAAATGCCGATACGATACACAATGGATGCAGAAGTGTGTGTTTTGCGCTATGCTTGCCGTTGTTTCATCCATTTAGTGGACGACATCATTACCCTATGTATACAACAATTGCTCATCTTCGCACGATCCTCATCGCCTTATTGTGGCTCATCGCGGCCAATATCACGCCGTCAAACACCCACGCGCAAGAGAACACCTTGCGACAAATCTGCCCCGGCGTCGGCATTCAACAACGCGGCGCAGCTTATGAAGCCGGCGGCATCATCATCACCACCTTCGACCGCAACAGCATGTGGGTTTACGACATCGACCGCAACACACGCTTCCCCTTGCCCGAAACACGCCCCTGCCGGAGCAATTGTCGCCTGTCACACGATGCGCGTTGGCTGACGTATGTCAATCTCGAAGATGCGTCCATCGGCAAGATGCGCTTGAATGGCACCGAACGCACGCGCCTTGTTTCGTATGCCTCCGTCGTCGAGTGGTGGACGGACGACACACTCTTGGTTTGGACACCGGCACATCGCGCTTATCTGCGCAGCGAAACCGAAGACTTGCGCACACCCCTCAACGTCCGTGCCGTCACAGCGATTCAACCGGGCGGGCAATGGGGGCTGAAGTTGGGGCAACTCGAAGACGATTTCACACGCAGCCTCGTCAATCTCGCATCGCGTGGCTTACCCGGCATCGCTGAGCAAAGCATCTTTCTCGGTTTCGATGTACCCTTCTTCAACGCCGCGTCGTGGTCACCGAGTGGCGAATGGTTCGCGTATGTCGATGCGACGACCATCAACGACACGCTATCCGGCGAAATTTTCGCCATCAGCCCCGACACCCTCGTCCCCGTGCAATGGACAAATCTGCGCGATATGTACGGCGCGGTGCGCATCAACGGGCGCAACAACAGCGAATTAAGTTGGTCGCCGGACGGCACGCGCATCGCCTTTTGGTTGACTCCGTTGACCGGCCCCGACCCGACAGTTGATACCAACAGCGCAACGATTCACATCCTCGACATCACAACCGGCGACATCAGCGTGTATTGCGACTTCTCGACCCGCGACCACACACCGAATCCGCCGCGCATCATTTGGTCGCCGGGCGGCACACACATCGCCTTCAGTGTCAATGTCCCGGCGGACGACAAAGGCTTCTTGTTGCTCACGATGAACACCGAAACCGGCGTCTTCACCGAGATGAGCAACGGCATCTTCCCCATCGGCGGCAACACCGACCTCGTAGCGTGGGGCTTGCCACCGGGATGATGACGTGGACATTGTGGCGGGCGTTACAAAAACCGCCGGTCAATCATCCCCTCTATCAACACACACTCACTGCTTCACAACGTCCTACACACATCAGCAAATGGTGGGCAATACCGGGCGCATTGCTCGTGTTGTTTTACGGCTTCGTGTTGTTCATCCCGATACCGGCGAGTCTTGAAACCGCTTTCTTGATAATCAGCCTCATCATCCCGTTACTAATTGTGATGCTCATCTTCAGTGGGACGGGTTACGGGTTGTCGTGGGCGATTGGCATCAGCACGGCTGTGACTCGTCAACGTGAGCGTCATACATACGATTTGCTGAGTGTCTCGCCCGCCGGTGAATTCGGCATCGTGTGGGCGATTAGCGCCGGTCGTTTGTATCGAAGCGGGTCATTCAATCGCCTCGAGTCGTATGACCGACTCGGTCAACAATCGCAATGGATATATATCGTTTTCATCATGGCCGTCGTGTTCAATGTCATCTCGAACGGCAGTGAAATCTTTTTCGCGCTCATCATCATTGTCATCGGCGCCGCCGCGTTGTACATCGATTACATTCATTCGGCGCTCGTCAGCATTCTGATCGGCATCGTCACGCCGATGCACACCGACAACACATTGACCGCGCAGTTGTACGCCGCGGGCGCATTCGTATTATTGCAAGTCATCACCTACCTGATGGCGGTCTTCGTATGGACGCGACTCATCCCCGACTTGACCGACTTTTTGCATGCGCCCGATGGCGTTCGGCTGACGCTGCAACCACTGGTGACATTCGCCGTTTTTTACGCCACGCGCGAGGGAATGATTATGCTGTTGTGGCGACACATCACACAACATTTTGCGATTACCCGCGCCGATATTGATCCGACATAGATGATAAGTCTAAATACACAGGGCATTGCAAGCGATGCCCCAACACAGGGCATTGCAAGCAATGCCCCAACAAAGAGAGACAGGAAATCAAACCCAATTTCTCCGCATTTTTTGTGTTGAATCTTTTGTCGTGATTCAATCGCCCGCCGTTTCTTCGCGGAGGCGGAAGTGATTGAGCTTCGAGAGTTCGCGCACTTGTTGCTCGGCGCGATAACTGCTGCGGACAAGCGGGCCGCTTTCCACCCATTTGAAGCCCATCCTCTTGCCAATTTCGATGAACTTGTCGAATTCTTCCGGCAAGTAGAAACGCTCGACCGGTAGATGCTTTTTGCTCGGTTGCAGATATTGCCCAATCGTCAGAATATCGACGCCTTGCTCGGCCAAATCGCCCATGACTTCGACGACTTCATCGAATGTTTCGCCGAGACCGACCATGATGCCGCTTTTCGTCAACACGAGTGGATCCATTTGTTTGGCGTTGCGCAGCGTCGTCATCGCCCACTCGTATTTGTCTTGCGGCTGCACTTTCTTGAATAGGCGCGGCACAGTCTCGACATTGTGATTGAGAATCTCCGGCTGCGCGTCCATCACAATCTTGAGCGCGTCGGCATTGCCCTTGAAGTCGGGGATGAGCACTTCGATGCTGCATCCCGGCTGCAATTGTCGAATGCGTTTGATGACCATCGCGAATATCGGCGCGCCACCATCAGGACGTTCATCACGATTGACGCTCGTGATGACGACATGGCGCAAGCCCATCGCCCGCACGGACTCAGCGACGCGATTCGGCTCCGCCCAATCAAGCGGACTCGGTCGTCCGGTTTTGATGTCGCAAAAACCACATGAGCGCGTGCAGATGTCGCCCATCATCAAAAATGTCGCCGTGCCACGCCCCCAACATTCGCCGATATTCGGGCATTGGGCTTCTTCGCAGACGGTGTTGAGCTTTTGCCCACGCATCAAGTCATAGACACGCTCGTAATTTTCACCGCCGGGCGCACGCACCTTAATCCACGGCGGGCGACGACGCGGATGTTTCGGGTCGGGCTGCCAACCGTCAGCATGATCGCCGACTGTCGGGATCAAATTCGGGTCAATTGTGTTTGCCACGTTTATTTACTCCAAATTTTTGTGTATAGCCCCATTATACCGCATCCATCATCCGACATCAGGGCATAACAGTCCAATTCGGGCGGGCAGCTTCCCAACATATCGTCAAGCGAAGGCCGTCATCGAACAAACACGATCAATATGTGGGGTTATCTTTCGGGTCTACATATTCAAAGCTGATGACCATCTCGCGCAAATTGCGTGGAATCAAACGATCAATTTTGTCGAGCCGATCAATCAACATCACGAGCGCCTGCAAGCGTTGATATGGCGAGGCAGTTTCAAGATCACGTTCAATCGTCCCGCTCAGCTTGACAATATCGTCAAGCATCCGCCGATGAATCTGCGACAGAATGACGCCCGGGTCTTCATCGGAGTCATTGTCATCGTCTTTTATGGCGGCGGCCATAGGAGGGGGATCTGCCGCCATAAAACGTTTATCGAGTTGCTCGTTTCGACGCCACCGGTGCAATGTCCGTTCTGGAATCCCGATTTCGAGACTTGTCCGCGCCACGTCATACCGATTCGCGCTCAGCAATCGCAGCGCTTCGGCTTTTTCTTCATCAGAATATCGTTTTGGCATACGCTTTCCTATGATGATTGAATACTTATCTTTATCATAGAACATTTTTTCTGATCTGTGTTTACAAAAAGGCAAACTTTTTCGCAACAATTTTGCGTCTTCCCTGAAAACAGAACGGATCGAACCACAAAATTGACCCCACCCCTAGCCCCTCCCCGTGTACGGGGAGGGGAATCCGTGTCCGTTCTTTGGTGACATGTCTCTAGGCCATGTAGAGTAGAGACGCAGGGTCTAGGAGCGATTAAATCACCATGCGGGTGATGTCGTGCAATTCATGCGGGGCGATGCGCAGGCGATAGGCGAGCAAAACCCACAACAGTTGCAACAATATGTCGCGCAATAACAAGAAAATCACCGGGCGCAAGATCGCTATCGCGAGGCTCGCGGGCCATTGTGTCCATTGGAGCGCGATGAACAGTTGTGGCAAAACGATGAACGCGAGGAGCACCGTCAACAAATACGTTCCGAATTGCAAAGCGATAAAACTGCCCAACGCGGCGACCGGTGTGTCGAAGTGATTGCGCGTGTAGGTGGGGACGAGAATACCGATGAGCGCTGCGAGGATCAACGATTGGATATAATCGATCAATAAGATGCTCGTCAAGGCAACGAAGTTGACCACCGTCAAAATGAGGAGGATAAGCCCTGAACTTTCTGCATCGAGGTCGGCTCGGTCAACATCGCGCCCGACAAGCACAAAAACCGAGAACAAAATCATCGTCACGGCAAGCGGCATCATCCAACCGCGCTTTTCGTGCGTCGTTTGCAAGCCGCCGTTGCGGTGCAAATGCGCGGCGCACAACGCCCAATTCGCACCGGCTTCGCCATACGGCAGCAGACACAACAAATCATACATGCCGCTTGTGTGCTCACGGATGATGGCGTTGCTGACGCGCAGTGTCCATTGTATGCCGTTGACCGTGCCATAAGCGATGATGATGACGAGTGTGATGCCGGGAATGCCGAATGCGATGAAAAAGGTCGCGAACGAAAAAGGTATCAGCAAATCGATGACGAAAAGCACGACCAGCAAAAACACACCGGCGGCCATCAAACGGCGCGGCGAGAGGCGCGGTCGGCGCGGCGAACGTGGTTGCGGGGCATAGCGCATAATCTGCTGGAAAAGCCGGTTGGCGTGTGGCGGATGATTCAGCGCATACCACAAATGTTGTGTGATGAGCACAGCAAGCCTCCCCGCTTGATAATACGCGGCAACTGATGGGGATGTTCAATGCAGGAGTATATCGAATGATACGATGGAAGGCATTAGCATGATAAAATATTAAACCGCAGAGACATTCGGGCACAGCATTTTTCTCTGCATCTCTGCGTTGCATTTTTTGATTTTCTCTTTGCGCCCTTTGCGCCTTTGCGGTTGAATAACGTTTATTTTCACGGGAGACAGAAGCAATATCATGACCGACACACAACACGAAGCGCGTCTCGCCCGGGCGCGTTTGTCGCTCGATGGCTT
>RFIA01000245.1 GCA_003695675.1 Chloroflexota bacterium | reverse complement strand
TCCCCGTATACGGGGAGGGGGAACGGCGGCCGCCCCTGTTGATGACGTTGCGTCATGAGGGGGCAGCGTTCATCGGCGGCGGCTTGCTCATTGGACTCGGCGGCATCGGCTACCTCGCGGCGATTGGTGCGTTGGACGCATTGCTGGAAAGCGCCCGCGTCACATCGAGTTACACGCGCTTGACGTACAATGTCGATGATTTCACGAGTTTGATGCGGACATCGCTCGGTTTTCGTTGGGGGCAATGGTGGTTGTTGGCGGTGATCGTCGCGTTGTGGCCGTTGCTGCGTTGGCGCGGGGGCGCGGATGATGAGCGCCGCGCCGAATGGCGAACGGTCGGGTTGTGGGCGTTGGCGGCGCTGGTCATCATGTTGGTGCAGGCTCGTGGCTTTGATTATCATTGGCTGCCGTTGCTGCCACCGCTTGCGCTTGTCGCGGGGGACAGTTTGCGACGGTTGTCCGATTGGGTTGGGGAGACTGTAGGAAGGGCGCAGCACGCTGCGCCCCTACAATACACATCTGTCTTCATCGCGGTAGGATTATTGGTCTATATGACCGCCCGTATATGGCCGACGGCGTTGCCCTTCATCACCGGGCAAGAGTCGCGTGTGGCATATTACGGGCATTTTCAAGGCGGCGAATTCATCGCGGATGAGTCGTGGCGGGTCAGCGAATATTTGCGCGAACGAGTCGTGCCCGGCGATTCGTTGTTCATCTGGGGATTTCGCCCGGAAGTTTATTACTTGACGGGCCTCAACCCGGCGACGCGCTTCATCTTTCAATTCCCGTTGATTGCTGACTGGTATCCCCGCGAGTGGCGACAAGAAAATGTCGATGTGTTGTGGGCCGCGCTGCCGCCGTATGTGCTCGTGATGCAGGTCGATTACATGCCATTCGTGACCGGTCGCCATGAAGATTCGCACGAATTGCTGTTAGAATATACGGCGTTGAGCGATTGGCTCAATTTCAATTATGAACGCGATACAGAGATAGGCAATTTCTTGATATGGCGCAGAAAACCCGCACCGACATAATCGTCCGTCCCGCAGTGAAAGCAGACATCCCACGTATCGAAGCCTTCATCGAACCCTTCGTCAATGAGGGGACGCTGCTGCCGCGCACGTATGATGAACTTGAGCAATGGTTTCCGAATTTTTTCATCGCCGAGCGTGATGGCGAGATGGTCGGTTGTGCTGCGCTTGAAGTCTACTCGAAGAAATTGGCCGAAATTCGCAGCCTTGCCGTACTGCCGGAGATGCAGGGTTCTGGCGTCGGCAGGCGACTCGTGCAGGCTTGCATCGACCTCGCCAAAGAACGCGATATTCTCGAAGTGATGACTATCACGGCGTCGGAAGATTTCTTCAAGGCGTGTGGGTTTGATTACACATTGCCCGGCCTGAAGAAGGCGCTTTTCTTTCAAACGCGAAAATAAGCGACGCGAATTGTGCTTGTATCAGTAGCGAAAATGGTTTATGTGGCGTACACTTGATATGAATTTGAGCTACCTTTTTATCCGGCAGACAGGACAAAGGCGAAAATGGTTTATGTGGCGTACACTTGATATGGATTCGCCGCCTGAATCCACATCTCACCACAAGTAAACAAAAATTTTTAAGGAGGTGTTTATGCACACACGAGTCAAAAAATTTGATGGCGACACCGTCTTCAAAATCGCGCTGGTCGCGGCGGTGGTATTCGGTGTCGCGTTCGGGGTCATCAGCACGCAAATCAGCTTGGCGCAGGAAGGTGGCGGGGGGCAAACATTCCTTGTGCAGGCCGGGGCCGGCATCGCGCCGAACAACAGCGAAGCGCTCATTTTCGCGCCGGCTAATCTCCGCGTGCATCGCGGTGACACGGTGAATTGGGCTGTCAATGGATTCCATAATATTCGCTTCACCGAAGAGGGGAACATTCCATTTGGACTCATTCCGGGCATGGATGATGTTGAAGTGCCGCAAATTAATCCGGCAGTGGCCTTCCCGACGATTGAAAGTGGGGCGACGTACTCTGGCGGCCCGGCCAACAGTGGTTTGCCGCTCGACGGCCCGCCGGGTTTCTCGCTCGTGATTGATCTCGAACCGGGCACGTACAGTTATGTCTGCGATGTGCATCCGGGCATGAACGGTGTGATCGAAGTTGTCGATGACGCCACCGAGATTCCGAGTCCGATTGAGGCGGCAATGCAAGGCGCGGCAGAGATCGGTGCGTTGGTTGGCCCGGTGTTCGGCATTCACGAAGAACTTGAAGCCGGGGGGCGTATCGCCACGCCCGATGAAAATGGCGTCGCCCATATTCAAGCCGATGCGAGTGGTGCCGGACGGGTCAGCATTCAACAATTTTTCCCCTTCACGGCTGTGATTGAAGTTGGGCAGAGCGTCGAATTCAGCGTGCCGCAAGACGCCGCCGACCCGCACACGGTGACGTGGCCGCCGCTGCGTGGGCAGGATGTCGCCCCGATTCCGCAGGATGCCGGGCCGCCGATTTTGGGCTTTGGGCGCGGTTTCACGCCCTTTGTCGTCGACTCCGACGGCAATGCGGTCGAAGACAACGCCATCGACTTGTCATCGGAATATAACAGCGCTCTGTTATTCCCCGGTTCATCATTCACCTTGACGTATACCGAACCGGGCGCCTATCCGTTCGTCTGTAATATTCACCCGGCCATGCAGGGGACGGTTGTCGTCTTGCCTGCGGGTGAAGCCTAACACAAGATCGGTAGGGGCGACGCATGTGTCGCCCCTAAATTTTGGTGATTGCAATTACTCGGATCACACATTGTCAAGACGCGAAGACTGCAGAGAGATTTTTCTAAATTTCTTGGTGTTCTTGGCGTCTTGACGGTTCAATGTCTTATTGGTTTGGTCGATTCATTCTTGTATATTGAGTTGTCATTTATGTGTATTCCGATTGAGTGGAGATAAAACTGAATATGTCATCTGCAAAATCTGCGAAACAGTCGAAACTGCAATATGTATTCATGGGGCTGATTGTCGTCAGCGCGTTCGTCGCCGCCTTTTCGATTAGCCG
>RFIA01000244.1 GCA_003695675.1 Chloroflexota bacterium | reverse complement strand
GGCGAAATGATATTGCACCGTAAAGACGCAGAGGACGCAAAGAATAGGATCACTTTTCTCTGCGCCTCTGTGTTGAATCTTTTTGTTCTTGGCGTTCTTTACGATTACGATTAAACAGCTTGTCGTTGGATATTGGCTATCGCATTACGGGCGTGCTGTCAGCGTCAACGGAATATCCAACAATTGACCGTCGCGCAGCACCGACAATTGAACTTCTTGGCCGGGACGGGTATTGCTAGCAAGATAGGTTATCAAGGCGCTCATGTTCGGTGTCTCAAAGCCATCAATCGCTTGAATGATGTCCGAATTGCGCAACCCAGCCGTAGACGCCGGGCCGTCTAGGATCGTGTCAATCACGACGCCGCGTGTGTTGTTCGGCAGATTGAGCGCTTGCATCTCGGACAGTGTCACTTCACCGCCTGAGATGCCGATATAACTGTATTGTACTTCGCCGTTGGCAATCAACTCGGCGGCGACACGACGGACGAGATTGCTCGGTATCGCGAAGCCGATGCCGGAGTTGCTGCGGTCTTGGCTGATGATTTGCGAGTTGACGCCGATCACTTGTCCGCTCAAGTTGAAGAGCGGGCCGCCAGAATTGCCGGGATTGATGGCCGCATCGGTTTGAATGACCGAGCCAATCGAGAAATTGCGCAGGCCGCTGATGGTGCGGTCGAGGGCGCTGATGATCCCCCGCGTCATCGTCCATCGTTGGCCGAATGGGCTGCCGACGGCGACGGCAGTTTGCCCGATGACGAGTTGGTCTGAATCGCCGAGTGGGAGGGGGCGCAGTTGTTCGACCGGGACATCGACTCGCAATACGGCGAGGTCAGAGTCGGCATCAACGCCAACGATGTCGGCTGTCACAATCGTCCCATCGAGGAAATTGACCTCGACACGAGTCGCGCCATCGACGACATGATTGTTGGTGACGATGTGGCCTTGTTGGTCGAGCACAAAACCGGAACCCGACCCGGTGATGGTGCCATCTTCAAAGAAGGGGGAATTGCCGCGCCGCGCCGCGACATTGATAGAAACTACTGAAGGACTCACGCTGTCATACAATTGCGCGAGTGCTAGTTCGTCGGCGGTGAGTGACTGCGGTGCGCTCACGGGCAATGGCTGTACCGGTTGCGATACGGTTTCGGCTGCTGTACTCGAGATAACGGCCGTGCCGAGTGCAAATCCAAACGCGATAAGCGCGATTGCGAACAGCAACACGCCGACCCGTCGATAGCGATTTCCTGAATCCATTAAAGAGTCCTTTCTTAAAACTTCAGAAACTTCAGGGCATGTTTCGTCATAGGATTGACGATATAATCCTACCCTACAAATGCCGGATGAGTATAACCTGAATCAATTGTAAAATAACTGTAAATTTTAGCGCAAGCATCCTATTCGGTGTATATTCACGGGCATACGAAAACCCAAAATAACGCAAAGCAACAACCAGAGCATACATTCTTTTATTTATTGATTGAAGGTATCTGAATCTTGAAACTCTTTCACAACGGAAAAATCCATACGATTGACCCAGCCTACCCACGGGCGGAGGCGGTGCTCGTCGGGGATGATGGGCGCATCGTCGCTGTCGGTGACTTGAGCGCGGTCGAAGCGGCGGCGCAAACCGGCAGCCAACGCATTGATCTCGCTGGGAACACGCTCATCCCCGGCTTCAACGATGCGCATGTGCATATCTGGAAAATGGGCTTGCTGCTCACGACTCAGGTGGATGCGCGGCACAGCGTCGCACCGGACATCCCGGCGATTATCGACCGCTTCAAACAACGCGCCCAATCCACCCCACCGGATGTGTGGTTGACCGGACGCGGTTATAACGAAGCCGATTTGCCCGAAGGGCGTCACTTGACGCGAGAAGACCTCGACGCGGCGAGCACGACGCATCCCATCGCTTTGACGCGCACCTGTGGGCATATCATGGTCGCCAATACAAAAGCGCTCGAACTCGCCGGAATCACGGCCAATACGCCCGACCCACCCGGCGGCGTCATCGTCCGCGATGAACATGGGGAGCCGACCGGCTTGCTCCAAGAGACGGCGATGGGCTTGATTACGAATGTCTTGCCCGAAGTCGCCGACGATGAGATGGCAGAAGCCATCATCGCCGCGAACAGCCATCAACTAGCGCTGGGAATCACGAGCGCGACCGACCCGTTGCTAACGCCGTTTCATGAGCGCATCTACCGGCAGCTCGATGCCGACCATAAGCTCGCCGTGCGCGTCAATGGGATGCCGATACGTCGGCCCGACGGCGGCACAGAGACGTACCCCCTGCCCGAACGTTATGTCAGCGATAGGCTGCGCATCGACACTGTCAAGTTTTTTGCCGATGGCGGTCTCAGCGGCGCGACGGCGGCGCTCAGCGAGCCGTACAAAGTCACCGGCAACAATGGCGTCTTGCGTTTCGAGACCGAAGAATTGATCGAATTGATGTGGGAGGCGCACGAAAATGGCTACCGCATCGGCACACACGCTATCGGCGATGTCGCGCTTGAGCAAGTCATCAGCGTCTACGAAATTTTGCATCAACGGCGAGCACGGCCCAGCTTGCGCCATCGTATCGAACATTTTGGCCTGCCGGATGAGACGCATCTGCGGCGGGCGCGGGCGCTCAATCTCATCGCCGTGCCACAGACAGTCTTTCTACCGGCGCTCGGTTCGGCCTTTCGTCGTTATCTGCCGGAGCGCTTTATCTCGCGCTGCTATCCGGTGCGGGCGATGCACAACGCCGGGTTGACAGTCGCGCTCAGTTCGGACGCGCCGGTTGTGCCGGACGACAATCCGTTGCTCGGCATCAAAGCCGCGCTCGACCGCTACGACCACAACGGCGAACCCATCGCGGCGCACGAGGCTATCTCCGCCGCAGAAGCGCTCTACGCCTTCACGATGGGCGGCGCCATCGCAAGCGGCGACGCAGACAATCGCGGCAGCATCACACCCGGCAAATGGGCGGACTTCGCCGTGCTCAGCGACGACCCTCTCGCCGTTGAGCCGGACGCGCTGCTCGCTATTCGTGTGCAGCAAACGTATCGCGGCGGCGAATTGGTCTACGAAGCGTGACCTATGTCTGTGCGCCCCCGCCTTCGACCACGGCAAAATTGAAGATAGCGGGCAAATCGGTATCGTCGTTGAGGCCGGAGATGCTCAGGATGAATTCTTCGTTCGGCAGCAGCGTGAACAACCACTGCCCCTCTACCGCATCGTCGGACGGACCAATCAATTGCCGGACACGACCTTCGCCGCGCGTATCGGTGCGGACGGTCGCCGCTTGTACGAGGAACTGCTGCGGCACCAAATTGTCAATCTGCTGCCAACCGTTTAACGTCCAACCATGCGCATCATCTTCGGCATCGTCTGCAAAATCAATTTCGGGGATGCGAATGTTGTCAATCACGATGCCGTCATCCAATTGATTGGGCAGGCTGATGTATTCAAAGCGCAGCAAAATTTCTTGCCCGGCGTATGCCGTCAGGTCAATCTCTTGCGTCATCCACTCTGGAGTCGTGGCGACAATACGGGAACCCAAAGTCACCGGCACATCAAAGCGCTCTCCATCACGTTCGATGAGCAACTCCACCGTGTCGCCGACTTCAAATTGCGACAACATCCCCAAAACATCCGGGCCATCGCGCCATGGTTCGCCATCATAACCGACGATTCTGTCGCCTTCTTGGATTTCCGTCCGGCTGACACCGCCCCCGGCGACGATGCCGACAATCGTCATGCCATCTTGGTTGCTCAACGCGATACCTAGCGCGGGAAATTCTTGTTCCTGAATCATATTGCTGACGCCGGTGAAGCCGGCCCCATACGCCAACCCGTTCGGATTGCTCGTTGCCGACAATTCCGCCGGGAGGATGTCCCACGTTGCGCCATTATCGGTCGAGACCGTGACATAAGCATAATTCCAATCGTCCGCGAGGTCGTACCATGTGTCGAATTGCAGCGTCGCCGTTTCGACATCTGTCAGGTCGATTGCCCGCGTCATGGTATGGTCATGATTGCGGTCGCGCCCCGACCAATAAAATTGGTTGTCTGGGGCGACATCTTGCGGCAAAGGCAGGCGCAACGAATTCTCTAATCCTGCGAAAGCAATCGCAAAGGAACGTGGTTCGGTCGTCCTGAAGCGATAATAAGCCGTGCCAAATTGATTGATTTGCTCGCCGGTTCGGGTGAGCATAAACTCATCGACCATTCGTGTGCCCGGTACGATCAGACCTCGTGCGCCTATGGCGCCGAACAGATGTTGGTAGCGACCATCGCCGATGAAATCATTGACGGCGTTTGCCATCACAAAATCCGCAAAGACATCGCGAGCGGTGATGACATCGCCTGTGATGGGGTCGATGATATTATTCGCGGCCAAGACCGCATCTATCGCGGCAAGACGGTCACCGGGATGCGTGTACAAGTCATTCAACATGAACAGACCGAAACGTTGGCGCAAGTAAAAGAGGAACAACTGCTGCCCGGCATTGATGGGGCCGCTGACGACCTGCGTCGGCGAAATCGTCAATGGCACAAATGGATTTTCGAGATACGATCTAGCTGCGGCCTCGCTGACACCGGCGTTGTTGCGAATAGACGTTGTGAATTGACTGAGCGCCGCCCGCAACCATAAATCGATTTCAGGTGTGGTGTCGTTCGCGATGAAGTCGAAGATGGCGCTGGGTATGACGGCGATATAGGCGTCGTCGTGTAGGGCTGCCGCCGGGGGAAAGGCATCGGTATTGATGACAATCATTTCATGCTGATTGCTGAAGCCGCCGGGCGCGAATGCTTGTGGCAACGCATCGACCGGGTTGATGATGACATTTGTGCTGCTGTCGAGGTTGTGCGCATAGAGAATATACAAGTGGGGGTCGCCATCGATGTCGGAAAGTGGCAGCATGGTTGCGGGGTCGCGGCGTGGCAATGGCGTTGGTGTGCCGAAGGGAAAATCGCCGAATGGGGTATTGAAACGATAAAACATCTGGAGTTGGTCGGTGCCATTGGCGATCAATTGCATGGCGTCGCTATCGAATTCAAGACCTTCTTCGACCCACAAATACGTGTTCGGCGCAGACGCCGCGAGTTCCGCCGTGATTTGCACCGGTTCATCGGCGTCTTGTTTGTTGACCCAAAATGTCGCCATATCGCCGACTTCGTACAAAGGAGTCGGCAAGGGGACGGCAAACGCCGCATCATAGCCGAGAAAGCGCACGGCCAAATCTTGGGGATTGCGCGTCAGGTCAAGCGCAGCATCGTCATCTTGTGCCGAGACGAATGACAAGGATGCAAGACTCATCACGATGAGCAAGATTGATAAGCATAGAAATCGCATTTTGTGCATGATTATTTTCCGCAATTCAGTCTGAATATGCCCTCATCATATATCGATAAGAGCGATAAATACAGTTTCTCTCATGCAGGGTTAAGGCCTACGTATCGGTCGAAAGCACGCGAAAAATCGTGGTACGCTCATCCGCATAGACGCGCTCAAGTTGCGATGCGTATTCGCGCAGGCGCTCCTGCCGCACATCGGTGAACCATGTGCGATCAATGACGACATGGGTGACGCCGCGTTCGCGCAATAATTCGAGACTGGCTTGATTGGGGAAGTTGTTCATCACGCCGGTCATCTCGCGATAGGAACTCGGAAACAAGCCGGAGTAGCCGTTCACGAGTGGATGCCCGTGTTCGAGACTCTGCAACATACTCTCGACGGTGAATTCAAACTCGCGCACACGCCCACCACCGGGCAAGGGCAGCATCGCAACCGCACCGGCGTCTTGTTGGGCGAGCCACATCACCCACGCGGCGTCGCGTAAATCCGATGGGAACTCGTGCAGCCGCGCCGGTAAAAACAGCAGCTCCGTCATGCCGAGTGTGACGATGACGACGACGAGACCGCGCCCGATCAGCGCACGCCAACGCCACAACCGCGCCAAGCCATAACCGGCGAAGATCAGCAAAAACAATTGCGCGAAAACCGCCATGCGAAACGGACTGCGCATCTGCCGCAGACCGGGATAGAAGTCGCGCAATGTTTGATACGGCAGCCATTCACCGAGATTAAATTTGAGGCCGAAGCTGATGAGTACGGCGACGACAATGCCCGTCCGCAAAAAATTAATCCATCGTGGATCTGTTGTGCGTCGCGTGCTGATGAGGCCGATGATGGCGAGAGTCAGCAGCCCCGTGCCGGGATACAAGCGCTGCCCACTGCCGCCACTCGTTTGCAACCACGGCGCCACATCATGGCCGAGTGTGCGCGTGTCGAGGCGCAGATAATCGACGGCTTCTGCACTGTTGTTGCTGATGGTCTCTGTACTGCGCGAGAAACGCGCCGTCAACCGCGCTTGTGACGGCACGACCGGCGCGAGCAGCGCGACGGCTATCAGCACAGCGACGGCGAAATTGCGCAGTGCCTCGCGCTGAAAATGATCGCGCCGCAATAAAAATAGGGGGCTGATGAGCAAGAACATGCTCAAGAACAGACCGTAAAAACTCGACGTCAAAAATGTCGCGCCAATCGCGAGTCCGAGACCGACGGCGTGGCGCAATGTGGTCGTTTGTGTGAAGGCATACAGATAGCGCAAAGCGAACAACACTGGGAACAAGACCGTCAATTGGATGACGCCGAGTTCGCGGAAGACGAATGGCAAGCCGACGACCAGCGCCCCGCCGAGAAGCGCCGAGATGTCGTCGATGTCGAGGCCACGCAGCAGATGATAGGCGGCGATGCCGTTGAGCGTCAATATCAGCAGCAAGACGAGATTGTACGCCAGCACCGGATTGCCCGAAATCATCTCGATGGGTGCGAAGAGCAGACCGGTCAACGGCTGCGGGTCGGAGAAGGCGAACGCGCCGGTCTCGTCGTGAAAAATCGGCGCGTGCCAATAATGGGCATACAATGCTTGCAGTCGGTCGGCATTCCATTGCAATGTCCACAGATTGAACATCGGCACCGTCGCCGCGCTTTCCGCGCCGAGTGGGAGATGCGTCGGCAAATGCAGCGCAAGCGGCCACGTCAACACGATGGCGAGTGGCAGATAAATCCATTGTCGCAATGCGAATAATCGTGTGAGCAATATTAATTCTCGATAGCTGCTTTGACGCGCTGCGGTGTGAATGGAATCTCGCGCAGGCGCACACCGACGGCATCATAGACGGCATTCGCAATCGCCGCCGGTGTCGGATTTTGCGTCGCCTCGCCCGCGCCGATGAACGGCAGATGCGGTCGATTGAGCAGCACGGTTTCAATCTTCGGCACACCGGCAAAATGCAAAATCGGATAGGTGTCCCAATCAATGCTCGTGATGCCGCTTTCGTCGAATGTCACGGCTTCGAGCAACGTCCAACTCGCGGCCTGCACGAAACCGCCCTCAAGCTGATTGCTGAGGCCGTCGGGGTTGACGATTTGCCCGGCATCGGCGGCGATGACGGCGCGTTGCAACCTAATCTCGCCGCTCACGACATCGACATGCAGGTCAACGACAATCGCCGTGTAACATTGTTTGTTCTTGTATTGCGCGAAGGCGATACCGCGACCGTATCCCTCACCGGCGGGACGCGCCCGCGTTTGCCATTCGGCTTTTTCCGCCGCCGCTTGAATGACCGCTATCGCACGCGCATCCGTCAAATGGCGCAAGCGAAATTCGACCGGGTCGCTGCCCGCCGCCTGCGCGAGTTCGTCCATAAACGACTCAATCGCGAACACATTGGCATACGCGCCGAGACTGCGCAGCGATGATGTCCGCACCGCGCTTTCGGCGATGAAATGCTTGACGATGCGTTGTTGAGGGAAGTTGTATTTCGGTTGCGCGTTGCGATGCCCGCCGAATTCCGGTCGTTTGAGCAGGGGCGCTTTCGGTTTCGCGAACGGCCTCGCAAGATGCCACGCCGCGAGCAACCCCGACCCTTCGCCGCCGCGTGGTCGTGTCGTGTGTGGATACGTCCACAAGTCATGATTCCAAGCGATGACCACGCCGTCTGCATTCAAGCTCGCTTGCATTTTGTGGATCATCGCCGTGCCATACGGTTCCCATTTGTGTTCGTCTTCGCGCATCCACTTGAGCAAGACCGGCTTGCCCGGCACAGCCCGCGCCAACAATGCCGCATCCAACGCCGCGTCATCCGCGCCATTATGACCATACGCGCCCGCGCCCTCATGATGGACGACACGCACATTTTCCGGCGCAATGTCGAAGACCGTTGCCAACGCCGCCTGCAATAGATACGCGCCTTGTGTGTGCGACTGCACCGTCAGGTGGCCGTTTTCCCATTGGGCGAGAGCCGCCGACGGCCCGATAGAAGCGTGCATTTGAAACGGACGATAATACGTCGCGGTCAGCGTGTGGGCGGCGTCCGGCGGCGTCGTAAGCGGTGGAATCGCGTCATCGACCGGCGTCGCATCAACAATCAACACCGATTGCGCCGGTTGTGACAGCATCGCTTCGTAGATGTTGTCGCTCGTCGGCAGGGTATCGATTTGTCGCCACGTCGCCGCTTCGCGCAAGGCCGCCGCCGCCTTGATCGCTTGTTCTTCGCGTTCGGCAATCACGCCGAGAAAGCTGCCATCGCGCACGACGGCAATCACACCCGGCATTTGCCACACGGCGCTATCATCAAGCGAGACGAGCCTCGCATGTTGATGCGGTGGCCGCACGACACGCCCATGCAGCATCCCCGGCATCGACTTATCATGGATATACGTCGGGACGCCCGCGACTTTCGCCAATAGGTCAATGCGCTTTTCCGGCTGACCGATGAGGCGATAATCCGTCGGCGATTTGGGTTGCAGGTTGCCCGTCACCTGCCGCCCGAATGATTTGCCGCCCATCAGCGCCCAATACGTCACTTGACGACCGGTCGCCGGGTCGGTGATTGTGCCGTCATCGACGTGCAATTCGGGTGCGGGGGTTTCGGCTTCGAGATGCTCAAAGGCCATGTCGAGCAAGATGTGTCGCGCTTCCGCCGTCACAATACGCAGCGCATTGCCGGAAACTTCAAGCGACATACTCCCGGCGGTCAAGCCTTCATCGGGCGTCGCGCCTGTGTCCGCCGTCATGACACGGATGCGCGATGGCGAGACGTCGAGTTCTTCCGCCGCGATTTGTCGCAGCGCCGTCTTGATACCTTGACCGAGTTCGACCTTGCCGGTGAAAACGACGACTTGCCCATCGCTGTGAATGCGAAGCCATCGGTCAATTTCAGGGAATTGTTGCAACGAGGCGGGCAAGTCACCCGATGATTCGGGCGCGGCAATATCCGTCATCTCGCGCACTTCATAAATCGGATTCCAGTCCGGTCGCCCGATGCGCAATTTAATCGCTCGGCGCACACGATGCTGTGTGCCACAACGACACAGATTGTCCGCGAGTGCTGCGTTGATGTCATCGTCTGTCGGATAACGAATCCGGTTGAGCAAGCCCTGCGCCGCGATTATCATCCCCGCCGTGCAGTAACCGCATTGTGCGGCTTGCTCTTCGAGGAAGGCTTCTTGCAATGGATGCAGCGCATCTTGTGTACCGAGTCCCTCAAGCGTCATGATGTCTACATCTTGCGCATTCTTGACCGGCAATTGACACGACGGCACATCTGCGCCATCGATGAGCACTTTGCAAGCATTGCACTGCTCTAGGCCACAACCGAATTTTGGCCCATAGAGATTGAGGTCATTGCGCAACACATACAGCAACGGTGTTTCAGGATCAATATGTTGCAGACGATATTCGCGTCCATTGACGCGCAAGGTGATGTGGTCGGGCATGTTGAATCTTTTGTGTTTTATTTTGTGACTTGCTCCACCTGAGCAAGATTCGACGAATTTTTAGGACACATGCAACGCGCCGATACCACCACTATAATGAATGTGGATTTGGCGTTCTGCAAGGTCGAAGCCCGGTGTTTGCCACACACCTTTGCCACCGACAATTGAACTCGACCCGCTGATTTTCTCAATCCATTTTGGCATTTTCACATCGCCGAGACCGGCATCCGCTTTGATATAAACGGCGGCACCTTCGGGCAGCGTGATGTTCGTTTGCCCGACCCCGCTTTCAATTTTGATATTGACCGCAGCATCCGGCTCAACATCGAGATTGAGTTCGCCGACCCCGCCATCAATCACAACATCATAGGGCGTTTGATTGCCCGGCAGCGTGAGGTCAACCTTACCAACACCAACGCCCGTATTCAAGCGGCTGATTTGTAAGCCCGACAAATCGAGGTTCGCTTTGCCGACGCCGCCTTTAATGCGCACATCAAGCGGGATGTGCGGCGTGAGGCCAATATCCCATTTCAAATCGCGGCGGAAATTGCCGAGATTGAAACGCTGCTTCTGCTTGAGTGTGACAATTTTCTCTTCGATGCCGGTCACATCGAATTCAATCTCGCCGACATACGTCAAATCCGCAACGATGAGCACATGCGGCTCAGTCAGCGCGTGAATAGTTGCCGTGCCGACCGAGAGTTCAAGATTGACGGCGGCGGATTTTGTGTCGTCGCCGTATTCCGCGCCGAACTCACCTTCGCGAATCTCGGTATTGCCGATGCCAACGGAATCAAGCAACCCCTTGATATTCTTGCCAAGCTGCTCAAACGAAAATTCCCATTCGGTTTCGTAATCGCGCTTTTTCTTTTTCTCTGCCATCGAGTCGTCCTTATCGCTAAGTTGATGGTGCATTCTATACGGTAGTACGCACAACGGGGCGAAATGTTCTAAAATCGCCGCGCCATCATCGATTTTGTGGTTTAATATATTTAGAGTCTTAACAGTTTTCGCACGCGCAAAAAGATGGGAGGGATAGGATGATACGTCGAATAGCAATCGGTTTTTTGGCAGGTCTTGCGATATTGATGACGAACAGTGTGCTCGCGCAAGACGATATGTGTTTTGAACGCGGCGGTTTTTGGGACGCTGAAGCCGGTCAATGCCGCATCCAAAGTGCGTTGAGCGTCAATATACAGTATCCGCTTTCGTTGGCCGACTATCCGTTCGCCGATGAAATCATCAGTGCTTATATTCAGCAAGAGCAAGCGCAATTTTTAGAATTTTTCGCCGACAGTGCTGTTTCGTTCATGATCGAACCGCTTCCATGGGAGCTAGACATGACGTATGAAACCTATCGCTTTTCGGATCATATCGTCAGCCTCAAATTTGAGATTTACCAATACACGGGTGGGGCGCACGGCATCACCTACTTCAAGACCTTCACATTTGACCTGACGCAGCAGCGATTGATCACACTTGACGATATTTTCATGCCACAGTCGAATCCCTTCGCCATTATCAGTCCGCTAGCCCAGAAGCAAGTCCAAGCTAATCTCGGCGAATATGCGGTTGAGGATTGGATTGCCGAGGGCACAAGCGGAAACCCAGCCAATTATGAAAATTTTGTGTTGACGACCGAGGCGCTCGTGTTCTTCTTCCCGCCCTATCAAGTCGCGCCGTATGTCGCCGGGCCACAAACCATCTCGATACCGCTTTGGCAGCTCAACGATGTCACCAACGAACCGTTCCATGGCGCCGCCGAATGAATACGGGCGATTCATCTCCATATCGAATCGCCCGCGTAACATGTTTGCTGTTGATGCGTCGCTGGCTGCTGCAAAGACGCAATGGCCTAGCTTATTGGCCGACAGTCTCTAAGAAATCTGTGACGACCTCGACAAAGCGCTCAAATTGATCGAACATGATGGCGTGACCGCTATCATCGAAATGAATGTGGCGACTACCGTTCCAATTTTGTGTGAAGGCAGCGACGCCCGCCTCGATATTCGCGCCGGGCATCGTCGGGCGTGCAGTAAGCAACAACATCGGGCAAGTGTTTTGACGAATGGTATCGGTATCCTCGAATAGGTATCCAATCTTGTGCATACTGCGGAAGAAGTTGGTATCAAATTGTGCTTGGCCTTCGACAAAACAGACATAATCAACCGGGTTATCAATGGTATGGCCGGGCGGCAGAAGCCGCAACCCCGCGAGCATACGTTCAGCATGGGGCAAAATTTTGAGCGATTGCAACGTGTCCAGAAGCCCCTGCATCCATACGGGCGGGGCGTCCGTGTCCATTAAAGCCGCCGCTGGGAAATGTTGCAGCGCTGGGTCGACCAAAACGACGGCACGCAGTGGATAAACGGCGGCCAACCTCCCGGCGATGTCTGCGCCCATTGAATGTCCAATAACGAAAGGTGACTCCAATTCTAATGCGTTGATCACGACGATGATGTCATCGACTAAAGTCTTTGCCGATACATCGCCCTCTATCCGTCCACTACGGCCATGCCCACGAAAATCTGGCATGACGACATCGTAGGCAGCTTCAAGCGCCTGCGCCGTGCGTGTCCAAGATAAGCTGCTCACTTGTACACCATGCAGCAACACAAGCCGAGGCTTATCACCGCCTGTTCGCGTGTAATGTAGGGAGGTGTTGTCTTCAGCGACGACCGTTCCGGCCTGCCAATGTGTTGGCACGAATTCACTTACCATCGGGTAATTTCGTGCCGTTGGGTTCTGCGAACGGTGATTGTTGTTCATGTTGGCATCCTCAAATTTTGTGTTGCGATTTTTAGACTTGCTGCTTTATTGTTGCAACGACGCAATTGCTTGGCACGCCGGGCACGACCCATCGGCGCGGATGATGGCGTACCCGGCCTGCGGGTCGTCGTCATAGCGCTCAAAGTCCACATTGAAGACGATGATGAGTTCGACGCGCCCATCATTCGCCGCCAACGAAATGGCATCGCGCAGCCATGTGGCTTGCTCTTGAATGCTGGTATTGGCCGCCCATGCGAACCCGCCCGGCAACGGCCCGTAGCCTTCCGGCGTCAGATAACCGAGTTCGGTGAAGCACAAGGGAATATCGCTGTTGCGGAAGGGGAACGCGGCGCGGTTGAGCATCAACGGGAAGAAGCGCGTGGGGTAACTGTCGCGCGGGTCGCCACCTTGTTGTTGTGGCGGGATGATGCCCTCGTTGTAATGCACACCGATGCAGTCCGCAAAATTGGTGACACCGGCATTGGCCATGCCGAGATAATAACGGTCGTCATTCCACACTCTGTCGAGACCGAACGCTCCCTCAGCGCCGGTCGGCGCTAGCGCACCCGTGATGACCATGATATTCGGGTCAACGGCTTTGATGGCGTTGAAGGCTTGTTGCAGCATATCGGCGTAGGCACGCGGGTCGATACGTCCGGTCGGCCACTCGCGGTCGATGTTCATCTCGTTCCACACTTCAATCGCATCGGGTTGAAAAGCCGCGACCCGCCCGAGAAATTCGGCAAATACGGGGTAATAATCATCGCCCAAGGCGGCTAACTCGCTGACTTCGCCGGTGATGCTCAACAACACGAAGAAGCCATTTTCATGCGCGAAGTTGATGCGGTCGCGGGCGACTTCGACTAAACTATCTTCGCCAATGACAAACGGTACTTGCCATTTCATCCATGTCATCCCGGCGCTGCGCATGGCAGCGATGGTATTATCGCTGAAGCTCGTCACTTGACCGCCGACAGCGATGGGCAGTCGATTGACCGGGTTCGGTCGCCCGACGACAGCATTTTCGGGCGGGGGCGGCGCGACTTCTTGTGGGGGCGGCACATTCTCAACCGGCGGCGCGGTGACGATTTGCACATCCGGCGTGGTGTCGCCCTCGGCACGCACGAGTTGATTGCCGACACGAATCGGGCCGACAGTCTCGAACAATTGCTCCCCGGTCGTCAACACGACGCGCAACCGCAATTGATACACGCCATCCGGCAGCAGCGTCGTCACCCACGAACCGAGTATGCCATTTGTAACCGGCGCCGTGTTCGGCAATGTCACCGGAATCCATTGCGGCGTAGCTTGCCCGAAAATCGCAACCTCAAGGAAGAAACTTTGCAAATTAGCCGGATTGACCGTCCCTGTGACCTGCACCGTGCCGGAAACATCATACACCGGTGGCGGGAAATCAATTTGCACACCGTCCTGTGCGGCGACCGGCGCAGTCAGCACAATCAACAGCAGCGAGAAAACACCCATCGCAAAAATCATTCGACGCATCGCTCATGCTCCTCACACAAATTCAACTGATGTGGCAATCAGGGTCTTCGCCCGATAATGTGCCCCCATCATTCAAGTATAACGCACTCGGCGATTGGCGTCAGTAGTTATTCATTCCCGTTAGACATTTCCACGACGACCGCATCAAAAACCGGGAAGGGATGGTCAACCGTTGCGATGCGTCGCGAAGTCGCGTCTATGTCGTTCAATGATGCGAGGCGCAATTCATAGATGCCGGTCGGCGCGGTCGCGAAGACATAGCGGTCATCACCGGCGAAGACCGGGTTAAAGGCGCGTTCGTTGGCATTCGGCAGACGGCGCGGCGCGGCGTCCGGCGTGCCAAACCACAACATGCCCGGCTCACCTTGCGCATAGATGAAACCCTCAGCGCTAGGCAACCATTGCGGCGCTTGCAATGCGCCGACCGACCCACTCGCATACACCTGTGCGTTTTCACCGTTATCATCGGCCACGACGAGATCAAATTGATTGCTGGCGGCATTGCCGGTGCGCTGTACATACACCAACGCATCGCCGGATGGCGGCCATTGCGGTTGGCCGAAAAAGCTCGCCGGCGCCGCGCCGAGTCGTTCGCGTTGACCATCGACCGTGAAACGCCACAGCGTCGTCGGCGGGGCGGCGACATCGTTGTAGACCAAATCTTTGTCCGGGATGGCGACGCGAAACGATTCGCTGTCTGCCGACCAATGGACTGCTGGGTAGAATTTCGCTTCTGCGCCGGTGGCCGCGCCGACGAAAAATAGCAAATTGTCGCGCTCTTGCGACAACATATCGATGACGCGGATGCGCCCGTCTTGATTGCCGTATGTGCCCGGATAAACGACGGCGACATATTCTCCATCCGGGCTGATGGTGAAGCGCCCACCCTCACCGGGACTGAGCAGCAACGACACTTCGCGCGTGTGTATCTCAGCGCGATACAAATCGTCGCGGAGGACGGCGCTGAAGTCGTCTTGTCGCACGGTGTTGAACAACAGCACAGATTCGTCTTGCCACGCGACTTGGGCGATGAACAGACGATTACCGATGTCGCCATGCACCGCGCCCTGCCCGACGAGTTGCCGCTCGGCCACGCCGTCGATGTCCACGACCCACAATGTATCCGGCAGACTCTGCGGCCCGCGCGTGAAGGCGATGTGCGCTCCGTCCGGCGCGATAAACGGACGCACGACGGCGCCACTGACGAGCTGCCGCGCTTCGTCATCGCCATCGCGCCACACCATCAGATTGCCGCGCTCCACCCACGCGATGATGAGGCCGTTCGTCGTCACCGATGATGGCGGGGCGGCGGGTGAGTCGGCGGGCGGCGTACCCGCCTGCGACAGATTGCACGCGCTTAGAATCAGCGCGATGAGTATGATATATAAGTGGATGATACGCCGGGTGGTCAAATGATGTCCCTCTTCAACTCAATCCATTATTAGTATAACGTCAGTTTTGGATAACGGATGCCATGCGGCGTGTGGCAAGTTGAAAGCAAAAACAACAATGATTGAACCGCCAAGACGCCAAGAGCGCCAAG
>RFIA01000243.1 GCA_003695675.1 Chloroflexota bacterium | reverse complement strand
TTGGCAACAAAATCAAACTTGACCGGGCAATTTATTATTGGGTAGCTCAATTTATCGGAGGTATCATTGCCGCCTTCGTGCTGGATTTTCTTGCTGCCGACATCATTGGGGCAAACTTCAACAACGGACAAACGACGGGCAGCCTGACAAATGGCAGTCTTTTACGAGCTGCCATATTTGAGGGGATTATGACCTTTTTCCTCGTCAGCACAGTCATTCAAGCAGCAGTCTATGGTAAAGCGGGAAATTTGGCGGGGGTCGCCATCGGATTCACCTTGCTTGGGTCAATATTATTGGGCGGCACATTCACCGGCGCATCGCTCAATCCGGCGCGGACACTCGGCCCGGCGCTCGCTGCAAATGATTTCAGCTATCTGATTCCGTACCTGATCGGTATCTTCGGCGGTGGTGCAGTGGCGGGACTTGTGCAAACACAATTGTTCCCGCAAGAGGGCGAATGACACAAATCAACAAACGGGGCGCATGATTTACGCCCCGTCCATTTCATTCCGCGTAGTGCCGCAATTTCGCTTACCCGTGGCGAAGTACCGCGCGACAACTTTGCATGTTCCTACCAGCAAACTGCTCTCGCACAACAGTTATGCCTCTTCCAACACATCGGCAACCACATCGATATGCAATTCTTCAAGTTGCCCGGGTTCAGCATACGATGGCGCGTGTGCCATGATGTCTGCACCGGTTTGTGTTTTTGGGAAGGCAATCACTTCGCGGATATTCGGCGCCCCGGCAAAAATCATCGCGAGGCGGTCAATACCCCACGCGATGCCGCCGTGTGGTGGCACACCATACTCGAATGCCTCAAGGATGTGGCCAAATTGCTCCGTCGCGTGCTCCATCGTCTGCCCGATAAGCGGGAAGATTTTTTCCTGCAATTCACGGTCATGAATGCGAATGCTACCACCACCGATTTCATAACCGTTGCATACGAGGTCATATTGTGTGCCGCGTGCTTTGCCGGGGTCGCTATCGAGCAATTCAAGGTCTTCGGGCATCGGCGCGGTGAACATGTGCTGCGACGGGTCCCACCGTTGTGCTTCGTCATCCCATATAAATAACGGAAAATCAATCACCCAACAAAAAGCCAACAACTGTGGATCAATCAACCCCAACCGTTCTGCCAATTCACGGCGCAATTTGTCCACAACGGCGTAGACAATCTCGCGTGTATCTGACGTGAACAACAGCAAGTCGCCCGGTTCTGCGCCGACCCGTTCAAACAATGCGAGTTTTTGCTCAACCGTGAATTTGTTGCCAATCGGCCCTTTGACTTCCGCCGTTTCATCCAACGGCATAGCGATATAACCAAGACCTTTTGCCCCGACATCTCGAATCAGCGTTTCAAGTTCGCCGGTCACTTTGCGCAGTGCCGTCCCGCTGAGTTGTCCGGCCATACCCGGCGCACGAATCACTTTGACCGGCTTACCATCGGCGACATTTTGTTGAAATGGCGCGAAGGCACTCTTGCCTGCAATATCGCTGACATCAATCGCCTCGAGCTTATAACGCAAATCGGGGCGGTCGGTGCCATACGTTTCCATCGCTTCGGTGTATGTCAAACGGCGCAGTGGCTTCGAGAGCAACTTCTTTTCGGGGACAAGCGCTTCTACAAGCGCAAGTACAAGCCCTTCGTTCAATTGCAAGACATCTTCACGCTCAACAAAACTCATTTCGAGATCAAGCTGTGTGAATTCCGGTTGCCGGTCACCGCGTAGGTCTTCGTCGCGGAAGCAACGCGCAATCTGAAAATAACGCTCGTAACCGGCGACCATCAACAATTGCTTAAGCTGCTGCGGACTTTGCGGCAGGGCATAAAATTTGCCAGGATTCAAACGACTCGGCACCAAAAAGTCTCGTGCCCCTTCGGGCGTGGTCTTGAACAAAATCGGCGTCTCGATTTCGACAAAACCTCGATTGTCAAGATAATCGCGGATAAATTTAACAATGCGGTGTCGCAAAATGATATTGTTCTGCATTGATGGCCGACGCAGGTCGAGATAACGATATTGCATACGCATCGTTTCGTCCATACGGTCTTCTTTGTTGATGTAAATCGGCGGTGTCTTCGACTTGCTCAAGATTGTGATCGTATCGGCGACGACATCTATCGCACCAGTCGCAAGCTCCGGATTCTCCGTACCGTCAGGCCGTTGACGCACTTTGCCTTCAATCTGAATCACATATTCATTGCGTACTTGTTCGGCAACAGCATGTGCGTCGGGTGTCCCATCAGCATCGGCAACCACCTGCGTCATTCCCCAGCGGTCTCGCAGGTCAATAAAAATCAATCCGCCTTGATCTCGACGACGATTGACCCATCCGGCCAGCGTTACGGATTCACCGATATGTTCTTCGCGCAACTCTCCGCAATTGTGTGTCTTCAGCATAACAGAATGCTCCCTAAAACATGCAATGACCGTTCATGGTCTTTTAAATATCTTGGCAGACCTTCAAGAAAATCATATAGTGATGAACTTTAATTTGCGGGAAGTAAAGCTATAGCGCAAAAGCATATCACGTTTGCAGTGATAAACAAGCCGTTTGTTGAGCAACCAACAAAAAACGGCATAGTCGTTGCCAACTATGCCGCCTGAAGTGGCCAAGGAATCAATTAGAACAAATTCAAGAAGTCACCCGCCATCTGCCGGTCTATCCAACGGGCAATGAAGGGATAGCGATAATCACGATTCCTATAGGTCTCAATCGCCGCAATCGTCCCGAACAACAACATCAGCAACGGCATCAAGAAAACGGCAAGCAACAAGGCCACGCCGACTAAACCCCATACCGGCACGAGAATGAGTCCAATCAAAACGACAATCGCGAGAATAGCAATCACCATACCAATCGCCCACACGATACTCCCGACGACAAGCAGAGTCAGTGCCCCAACTGTGCCGACGATCTGCAAGACAAATGCTTGCAGCGCATGGAAAGCGACATAATCCGACTTTTGCCGAAAGAAAAAATAAATCACAAGCGGGACGAAAATACTCGCGGGAATGATGAAACCGTCTGTCAACAAAGCGCTCACCAATGTCAGCCATACACTACCATGTGCCAACGCCGCCCACAAACGTTCTTCATCAGTGACATGCAATGTGCTATAACTGCGTGGTTTATGTCTTGCGCCGCGTTTTGGTTTCTCATCCACATCGACGGCGGTATAACGCGCTTCATATTCGCGGACGACATCGTCCTCGCTTGCCGTATCAAGCGGCGGCTCTTTTGACAAGCGTAAAACGCGCTCATCATCTTCAGGTTCTTCGATGTGGTGTTCGTCATTCATCGGTTCATCCCCAAACAACATTTCAAACAAAGTCTACATTCATATACGTAATCGCTTGGCAAATGTTGCACACATCATTAGGACAATATCGGCACAGTTGCATTCGCCACCGGCATGACACCAATACGAGCGGCGTCCGGCAGCATGGAGAGCACCGCATCAACAGCATCTTGTACATCAGCCACAGGGGTCAATAGCAAACGTTCGACAAAATCGGGCTGCATGTCGCTATACAACAACACCTTCACCTGTGCGGCATCGCGTGCAATTTGAAAGGCTTTATGTGGCCCGACCTGAAATTCTTCTTCATGAAAACGCCGAAAAATTTCATCATACGAACGCGCCCCTTGTGCCATCCAATGTTCGTAACTTTCACTGCCTGTGCCCTCACCACAGGCGGCGAGCAATAAAATTGTCCCGCCCGGTTTTGTGATGAGCGCAGCATGGGCGAGTCCTTTTTGCGCCTGATAAAGGTTAATGTCCTTTGGATGCCCGCCGGGCGACACAATCATCACATCATACAGCGCGTCAACCGGCACTTGATTGAGTTGCTGCACACGCGGAATCCCAGCTTGCATGACGGCGGTTGGCTCACCCGCAATCACATCAACAATTTGCTTGTCATTATTCAAAATGGCGTTGACGGCAAAATGCACGCCAATCATCTTGCCGATGTCTTCCACATCTTGGCGTGCGGGATTGTTGTCGTAATGACCGAGTCGGGCATTGTCGTCCATCATCATGGCGTGATTGCGATTAATCGTCGCCTTCCCAGCAAGACCAATCGCCGCGCTTTTGACACCGCCGGAAAATCCCATGAACTGATGTGGCTCGATGTTGCCCACAACGAGGCGCACATCTACATTCATGTAGTGTCGATTCATCCATACGGGCGTTTGTCGTCGTGTCTCACCAAGAAAGACAAGATCATCTTGTGCAAGGCAATCATGACACATGATCGGATAACGCTCGATGATGCTCTGCGGCAGTATCCACGCATATTCTTCAGGCGGCATTACGGGATGCGTGCCAGTTGCGATGATGAGTGTGATATGTTCAGGGGCGATGCCAAGCACCTCTAATCGCGTCAGTAACGGCGGTAAAAGATACTCATGTGGCACAGGCCGTGTCTTATCGTTGACTGCAATTGCAGCGGATTTCGCGCCACGAAATTCTTGTAATGCTTGATGACCGACCGGATTATCCAGCGCATGTTCCACCACAGACAACGGCTTCGTTGCAGCTTTTATATGCTTCGGCGCAATCACATCCACATGATGACCATCGGGTATATATATTCGCCGTCGTGCCTTCGCATACGGCAATTCAAATTCCACTTACAAAGTCTCCCAAACAAGAACGGGCATACGCTGCCCGTTCTACTGATTGCTGTAGTGCTGATTTCTATCTGTTAAATGCTGATGCCCATACGATGAATCGCAAAACTGTTGTCATCTTTGAGCACTTCGGATTTTGTCAAACGGCCATTCGAGACAGCGAGAATTTCATCGAATAAAATCTGCCCCGCCTCTTCCAGAGTCATCTCGCCATGCAACACACCACTGACATCAATATCAACCGTATCGCGCATCAATTCATACGACTCACGATTGCCGGTCACCTTGATGGTCGGCATAATCGGATGTGATGAAGTATGCCCGCCGCCGGATGAAAATACAAGTACCTGACAACCGGCTGCGGCCATACTCGAAATTGACTCCGCACCATGACCCGGCCCATACATCACGTATAGACCCGGTTCTTTACTCGTCGGCTCCTCCGCCACTTCAAGATGGTCGATAATCGGGGCGCTTCCAGCCTTCTTGCAAGCCCCCATCGATTTCTCTTCAATCGTCGTGAGTCCCCCCACCATATTGTCACCCGTCGGTTGTGAACCGCGAATGTCTTCACCGCTTGCAAGCGCACGTTGCTCCATGTGCTGTACACCGGCGATAATCCGTTGCGCAACATCATCATTGATGGCGCGTTCAGTCAACCATTCTTCGCATCCCATCCATTCCGTACACTCCGCAAGAATAGTCCGCCCACCTTCAGCGATAATCATATCCGAAGCGATACCCGTCGCTGGGTTGCTCGCCAAACCCGATGTCGTATCCGATGTGCCACATTCTGTGCCAAATAGCAAATTCGATAGTGCAACCGGTTCGCGACGCAAATCGCTGAGTTCGCGTGTCATGTCCGCCGCATAACGTATTGCCTTTTCCATGGCAGCAATCAAGCCACCTGAACTGCGGATATTAACTGTCGCAATAGGCTTCCCCGTCGAGCTAATATCGTCAGCGATGTCCTCTGCCGTACAGCCCTCCTCGCGGAAGTGGTCAATCACGACCACACCGCCAACATTTGGATTGCGACCTGTGCCAGACAGAAAACGTCGGGTCAAACGCAAGTCGGGTCGCACCTGACAGCGTCCTAACGGATGGGTCACCGCCACCGCGCCATAAATATTATCCGCGACTTTTTCACACAATTTATTGGCATAAACCGTGCCGGACAAAATTAAAATATGATTGCGTACACCAACCGAGCCGTCAGACCGCACATAGCCAAGAAATTCAGTCATTATTTCCTACTCCTATTATTGATTAATTGCCTGCGGCAACTTTATCGCCGCGCCCACGATTACTCTCAACATTATGAATATGCACATGTTGCCCAGCTTTGATGTCTTGCGTCGCCGTGCCGATACTCAACGCATATTTGATAACCGTCTCGCCTTTGGCAATATCGCGTAGAGCAATCTTATGACCATAAGCAATATCGTCCAACGCGGTGACAACAACATCCGTCACACGACCATCTGTCCCAACTTCTTCGCCACGTTTTATCGGTTCGCGAACAGCAGTCCCAACATTATCTTCCTTTTCGATCACAAAGACTTTTTTCATAGTCAAACTCCTTGTAGAGTAAAATCAATCTCGCCACGGGCTGTCAACTCTTGGGGCAACAAACTCGCATAAATAAATTCATGCAGTGGCACAGCAACACCAACTTCTCTTGCCAGCCGAACCACAGCACCATTTTGACTCTCAAGCTCCGATGGGCGGCCCTCAAGTATTGCCCGTTGCATCGACGCCAATCCGTCTGGCGGCATCCGGTCGATGACGGCGAGTGCGTCGTCAATCATCGTTTCCGGTAACGAAATGCCATGCGCCCGCCCGACCGCCGTGACTTCCTCAGCGGCTTGCCGCAACATCGCACGAGTCTGTGGCAATCGACGAATAATACCCGCAGGTAAGCGCGTCACCGCACCGACTCCACTTATCGTTGCGATGAAGACAAACTTTTGCCACATCGCGCTTTGAATATCATCAGGCACAGTGACGTTGATACCAGCATTCTCCAAAATCGCTCGAAGTTTTTCGACGCGCTCGCTGCGCCGATTATCAAGTTCGCCAAATGTCACCGATGGATGTAAACCGGACTGCGAAATCAGACCCGGCTCAGCAATGTGACTCAACACCCGGCAAAATCCGCCAAGAACATGAGTTGTGCCGAAAGCATCAACGAGTTGACCCGGCGCTTCAACCCCATTGAGCAAAGGCACAATCATCGTTTGCTCACCAATCAATGGCGACAGCGCCTGAATCGATTCGCGAACTTGCCAGCCTTTGACAGCTAAGAACACGACATCAACTTCGCCAATCGTTTCGGTATCATCAGTGGCCTGTACGGGCTTGATTGTGAAATTACCTAAGTCGCTGTGGACACGAAGCCCCGTTTCAAGCATCGCTTGCAAATGAGTGCCCCGCGCCACAAACGTGACATCTTCACCCGCACGCGCCAGTTGACCACCAAAGTAACCGCCCACACCGCCGCTTCCAAAAATAACGATCTTCATACCAAGATTTTTTCACCTCTGAATTGCGGCAAATAATCAGCAAACTCCACGAGAAAGTCATCCAAAATTGCCCGCGCGGTATCAATATCCGTAATCATTGGGTCGAGCAAAAGCGCCTGCAATGCGAGACCTTTGTCGCCTGATATGGCCGCATCAACTACCAACGCGCTCCGCATCAATTCTCGTCGACACAATTCAGCAATCGCATCGGGCAACGCGGGGAAACCTAATCCCTGCACCCCCGCACTTGATATGACGCCGGGCACTTCGACAATTGCATCTTTCGGCAAATTGGGAATCAAACCGCCGTTATTTGGAATATTCAATTGATGATTGTAATAATTGTCATTGAATACTATCGCTTCAATGATTTCCGGCACCGGCTCATCGAGAATTGCAAAGCGGGACAAATCGCGTAATTCCTCAACCGACATCGCACCACTTGCAATACGACGGGCAACTTCCCAACGCTCAGCCCGTCGCCGCCGATTGCCGTCCCAACTCTGCAATTTGAGATCATATTTCTCCCAAGGCTTAGTCACCGGGTCATGGACATACGACAAATATTCGCAGGCATGGCTGTCGCCCGCCGTTGGCATCATGCCAAAAATCTCAAACATCTCGCGAGTCAACGGCTCAAAGGCCCGATAAGAAGCGTCGCACAACCAACGTTCACGCAACAATGGATACAAATCCTCGCCGGTGTGTTTGTCACGAATATCATAAACCCATGAAAAATGATTGATGCCCGCCGCTTTAATGTCGAGATGTTCTAAGCCTGCCATCGCCACCGGAATGAAGTTCGGCATATTGTCGGCATCCGTATGGACGTGAAAATGCTCCGGCAGAGGGATGCCCCACCGGTCGGCCAGAATCGTAGCGGCCATCGCATATCCCCATAACAACTGATGACACAAACCAAGCACCTTGATATTTGTGTATTTATGGACAGCATACGTCAAACGGATGAGGGGATTCGTCAGATTGAGATACCACGCATTCGGGCAAAGCTGTTCCATATCGCGAGCAATATCGAGGACAACCGGGAGGTTGCGTGCCGTGTGAGCAAAAGCGCCGGGACCGCCGTTTTCAGCATACGGTTGCCGAACTCCATGACGCAATGGGATTTGCCAATCTTTTTCCCACACTTCTTCACGCGGGCCAACCTGTATCGACACAATCACAAAATCCGCGCCCGATAAGACGTCGCGGCGTTCAGTAGACCCTGTAATCGACATATCGGCATCCCAAGCGACATTCATCTTCTCAGCAATCGTGAGCATCGTCTGCAAGCCAGCTTCATGAATATCAACCAGCGCCAGTTCAGCACCCTGTAAACGCTTCGACTGAATAATACGGGCCAGCGCCCCAAGCCCAAAAATGGCGCTCCCCGCGCCAATCATGACAATCTTCGGTGGTCTCTTCATTGTTGGTGATTACCCCGCATTCGCGACCTCATCAATATAACGTGTTAAAGCATCCATCGCGGTATCGCGATAATTCATGGTGAGTTCAATCGCCTCGTCTGCCGATGCACCATTGTGAACAATTGCGTTAATCGCGTAGGCGACGGCCGCCGGGTCATCCGCACCGGGAAAAGTCACATTGCGACCGACCATCACACCGCGCACATTCGAACGAGTCGCCATCCCATCAGCAAATTCTTGATAGGTCATACGCGGATCTTCACGCGATGGCCCACCGAGCATGATAATCGGCAACGTCGTCGCCATTGTGACGCGATGGAAGTCTTCGCAATACGGCAGCTTCAGCCATGTATAGCGCGACGAATCGCCGAGTCCAGCCAACACACCGACGAGTTTGACCAGTTCATCCGCCGTGTTTTTCATCACCCACTGGCCATCAACGAAGTCCATCCGCAGTGGTTCGACAAACGACGGCAAGTCATACGCATTCAAATCGGAGATAGCTTGTGAACAATAATCAATCGTGCTCAAAGTTCGCTCATCATCAGGCACAAAACGCAGCAACATCTTGCCGCCATCCAAACGAAAATAATTGATTGAATCGGCAGAATAAGCGGTGAAACGGTCATCAATCTCACCGACGACACCGGCAACACCGCCACGCTGCATACACCCGATGAGCACCTTATCATCGAGAAATGATTGTCCGCCACCTTCTTTGACGAGATAGTCAACAATCATCAAATCTTCAATCATATCGGGCGTACTCATGAAACCATCAAATTCTGTCGCCGTGAGTACCCGCAGAATACGACCGAGATATTGTTGTCGGTCGCCCATGATGAACGGATCGTTACCGATATTCGTCACACCACGCGCCGGGTGGTCAGCAGCGAGTATCGTGAGTTTGCCATCCTCGCCAGCAATATTCGTGCGCCGCTTACGTTCATCTGCTTGCTGCTCGACAACCTCCGGCGCATCAACACGAATCTGTGTTATTCGCTCAAATATGTAATCCGGGAAAAACGTCTTCAAATCGAATCGATAATTGGTCACGGCATAATCGACCATCTATCACCTCTCTGAAAGCAATCATCCATCAAAATGATTTTTATCGGCATCAAAGCGAAAGACAGGTGGTAATTCCCCAATCAAAGGGCGCACATAATCTATAAACGCAGCAGTCATCATATTACCTGCGTTGTTGATATATTCGCGTGGTAACATCTTCTCGCCGCCAGAGACAACGCTCAATTCAATCGTTCCCGTGTCACAATGATAGGGCTGTTGCGATATACGCTCAAGCGTTATCATCTCGCCGCTACCACCATCAGCTAAATACGTTGTCGCCGCCTCGCCAACACGCCGGGCTTCAACGCGGTCAACCGACGATACAGCAGCACTCATTGCGCGTCCAATCAATCCCGGGCGCAGCGTCCGCGCTTGCAAACCCAACTGTTCGCGCACAAGCTCGGCAAGATAGCTCGCAACACCCTGACTCAAAGAATAAATCGAACGCCCTAACGTATCAACATGCTCAGCATGATTGGACTCACGTTGACCGATCATGCGTCCTTCAGCGTCGCGCAAGCCCTCACTAACGACGACAAAGACATAACCGAGACGTTCATGCACGGCTACGACATCGTTCAAAAAACGCCGCTCATCAAACGCAACCTCCGGCACATAAATCAGATGGGGGGCATCGTCATCGTGTTGAACAGCCAAAGCGGTCGCTGCCGCAAGCCATCCCGCATTGCGTCCCAGCGCTTCTAGAATCGTGACATCATCAAAAGTCGCCATTGCCCGTAAATCAAGACCTGTGTCGCGTGTAGCCAATGCGAGAAATCGTGCGGCGCTGCCATACCCCGGTGTATGGTCGGTATGGAGCAAATCGTTGTCAATCGTCTTCGGCACACCCACGACGCGCAATTCATAATTCGCAGCTTGTGCCATCTCAGCGAGGCGATTGCAGACATACATCGACCCGTTACCGCCGATACATGCAAAGTAATGGATATGATGCGCACGACAGCACTCAAGAATAATTTCGTAGTCGTCATCCGAAATCTTGTGCCGACTCGAACGCAACGCAGCCGCCGGAGTATTGGCAAGCGTTTGTAACTGACGCGCGGTAAGCGACGAAAGATCAATCATCTCTCGCTTGAGGCCGCCCTCAATACCATGGATCAAGCCATAAATTTTGTCGAAGCAGTCATGTTGTTGCGCTTCATGAATTATTCCGACAAGACTCGCATTGATGACCGGAGTCGGCCCGCCAGATTGCACGACAGCAAGCCTACCTTTCATCATCACCCATCCTGCCCCAGTCAATCACCATACCCAACGCATTGCCATCCCAATTCCTAAGCAATTCATAAGCATCCAGAAAAACCGCGTGATGAAAGCGGTGGGTCACAAGCGAATCAACATACAAGCGATTTGCCGCCAATAAATTGAGCGCGACCCGATGTTCATCGTATTGAGTCCACCAACCCGGCGCGGTATCGTGCGTCGGGCGTGTCGTCTCATGTGCGCCAATGATGCTGATTCCCTTGCGATGCACATCGCGATAAAAATTGACAGATTCAGTCAGGCCGCGCGTGCTGCCCAGCAAAAGCACCCGTCCACGTCGCCCCGCCAGATGCAGCGCCCGATTGACAACATCGGGCACACCTGTCGCTTCAATCACAACAGCAGCGCCTTCTCTACCCGTATATGCACGAATTAGCGACAACGCACGGTCATCCTCGACAAATGCGCCATCAGCCCCAAGTTGGGTCGCAATATCTAATCTTCGCGCATGTTGATCGACCGCAATGACCGGCAACCCACCACTGAGCTTCGCAAGTTGCATCGCGAAAAGTCCGATTAGCCCTGCCCCTAATACAATCACAGATTCACCGAGTTCAATCCGCGCTTTGTGAATCGCTTGCATGGCAATCGCAATCAGATTGAAAAACACCGCTTGCTCATCGGTCAAGACATCCGGCACACGATGGCATAACTTTGCAGAGATGACAACATGTGACGCATGATTGCCTATTGAAGCCACGCGGTCGCCAACCCGCCAATCGTCAACCGCCTCGCCAACCGCGATAATGTCGCCAATCTGACTATAACCCGGATACAACGGGTAGGACGCAGATGTATTCGACATAGCGAGAAAAAATGCACGCTCTGTACCGGGACTGATAAGCGTGGTTCGTGTTCGCAGCAAAACCTCATCCGGTTTTGGTGTAGGCACATCGAACGCTTCGAGTTCAATCGCACCCGGTTGGCGAACAACAGCGCGAATCCCTTCGGCAAGCGACATAGACAACCTACTTCATGCCGGTCGTCGCGATGCCGGTTGTGATGAAACGTTGCAAAATAGCAAAAACAAGTGTAATCGGCAATAATGTCAACACGGTCATCGCCAGCACAAAATGCCATTGAATATTGAGTTCGCCCTGAAACGAATTGAGACCGAGTTGTAACGTGAACAACTCATTGCGACTCAGCACAATCAACGGCCACAAGAAGTCGTTCCAACGCCACATAACCGAGAAAATTGCCAACACCGCCATCGCAGGCGCAGCAAGCGGGAGAATCACCTGCCAATAAATGCGCCATTCCGACGCCCCATCAATACGTGCCGAATCAATCAATTCGTCGGGAATTGTCAGCATATACTGCCGCAGCAGGAAAACCCCCGTCGGTGTCGCCGCGCCGGGTATGATGACACCGAGCAAATTGTCTTTCCAGCCAACCTCAACAATCACGAGGAAAACCGGCACGAGAATCACCGAAATCGGAATCATCAATGTGGCGATGATAATCACAAAAATCAGATTACGTCCTCTAAATTGATACTTGCTCAACGCGAATGCGGCCATGCTGTTGATGATTAACGTGATGGCCGTGGCAGTGACGGTGACGACAACACTGTTGCGTAAAAAACGCAAAAAGTTGAATCGCTCTAGGGGTTCCGTATAATTGTTCAACGCAAGCGCAACCGAACGCACTGCTTCGATCCCGCTTACTTCGCGCGTATCAATCACAAGTGGTTCTTCAGTCGGATTGGCGGGGTCGATGAAATGCCACTCTAAACCGATGCGCCGAGTACGCGCCATGCGCCGAACAGTGCCACCCGGCATAGGCACATCGAACAACAACAACGGTTCATCAAAGCCTTCAACCTCAATTGTCTGTTGTGCCGTCGGGAGGAGTTTTGGCGGAAACTCGACAAGCGCCTGTGGTGTCTTGAATGACGACAACACCAACCACAACACCGGCCCGAACATGATAAACGTCCCTAGAATCAAGTAGATATACGACAGCGTATCGGTCACATCCCAACCACTTCGTCCGCGTTTGCGCGTCAAAAATTCAGTCATTTTTAGAATCCTTGTCTATTTCACGGTGAGCATTAGGCCGCGTCGTCACCACGATTGCCAACACGCAATTGCATCAAGGTGAGAACCAATAACACCGACCCCAACACCAACGAAGCCGCAGCCGCGAGACCAAATTGCTTGATCTGATTCGAGAAACCCGTGTCAAAAATATATTGCACGATAAATGTCGTCGCTGACCCCGGCCCGCCACCTGTTAAAACGAAGACATGATCGAAAACTTGCACAGCGCGAATCAGCGACAGCACGAGTACGACCAACATCGTCGGTTTTAACAGGGGTAACGTAATATGCCAGAAGCCGCGCAGCTTCGTCGTCCCGTCGATTTCACCAGCTTCGTAAAGCTCTCGTGGAATCGACTGCAACCCAGCCAAGAGAATCAACGTATAAAAACCCATCTGTGCCCACACGCTGACAAATACAACCCAGAACCGCATCCACGCGGCACTGCGCCGGAAGTCAATCGGGTCACCACCAAAAAGATTGAGCATACCGTTCAAAATCCCGTCGGTTTGAATGACCCATTTCCAAATCAGACCGATAACAACCGGCGACAGTAAGACCGGATAGAAAAACACACTGCGGAAAAAACCCCGTCCACGAATATTGCGATTCAAGATCAATGCCGTAATCAAAGCGAAGATCACAATCCCGCCGACATCAAAAGCAACATACGTCACCGAATTCCGAATCGCCCGCCAGAAAATATCTTGATTGCACGAATTCGGGTTGAGAAAATTCTGACAATCAAACAAGCGGGCAAGATTCGCTGAACCAACATACGGACGGTCACGCAAAAATAATTCTGTCCCCCCCGTAAAGGCATAAAAGAAGTTCAACACCATCGGGAATAACACGAATATTCCGAAAATCAACATATTTGGCAACAAAAAGAAATATGGCATTCGTTCGAGGCCAATCAAGCGTTGCAACGGCCCAACCACAATTTCGATGGTATTCATGACAAAACTAAATATTTCAACAGCAATCTCGCCAATGAAACGACCGGGAGAAAAACGCTGTTTCACTCGAATCGGCTCAATCGTTGTGCTGCTCGCCCCGGCAGCATCCATTTGAGACATTAGACTTCCTCACCACACAACCAATAGATGGTATTTTCACAATCGCAACGGCTACCGGTGCCGTACATCAGTCATGATGGCGATACCGGTAGCCGGAAGAAACAACCTCAAGATTGGAGCTTATTCAGAAACCGCAGCCAGCGCTTCGTCAATATCTTGTTGCATACGCTCAATCGCTTCGTCGAGTGTCAACTCACCGACTATCGCCTGTGTCAGACGGTCGCGAGTAGAGTCGAAGACCACCCGATTGAACGGATAAGCCTGCAAATCAACCGCAATCGGTGAAAGCTGAGTCGCCGCTAATGAAAATTGATTCAACGCGGCGGCAGCAAGCGGATTGTCGGTTTGGAAATCAAGCCCAGAAGATGCGATGCCAGCATGTGCAGGGATGAAGAGGGTGCGTTCGTGGAATTCACGAAGATTCTCTTCGGCAGCGAGGAAGTCGATCACACGGGCAACCTCTTCAGGATGCTCAGTTTGATTGATCGCAACGGTCGCCGCGCCACCGGGCATCCCTGTGCAGCCGCCGGGCCCGCATGGATTCGGGACGGCTTCCCAGTCAAAAGCATCGCCAATTAAATTGTCGAATTGACCGATTTGCCAACTGCCGGACATATAGAAAACCAACTCGCCATTGACGAATTGTTCGTTAGCAGCCGCATACTGCCCAGCATTACCGACCCAAATTTCCGGCGACATGATGCCATTCTCATGCCAATCAATCATCAACTGTGCCATTGAACGGAATCCTTCATCACCAGCGATAACCGGATTGCCGTCAGCATCGAAATATTGCGCGCCTAGACTGATGGCCGGGCCAGCAAGACGATGCCCACTACGATCCATTGCCATTGCGGTCGTGCCGGTCGCTTCGGCAACTGCACTAGCAGCCTCGGCCCATTCTTCCCATGTCACTTCATCCGAAACATCGCTCGGCACTTCGACTCCGGCTTGCTCAAACAACGTCCGGTTGATGAATGGGCCGGTAACAGTCAACTGATTTTGAATACCGAAGATACCATCAGTATTGCCGGGTGGGCGCAGCCACGTCAGGAAGGGGCCGAAGTTGTCTTCATAATATTGTGGGTCTTCGACCAGCGGGCCGATGTCAAGATAGTATTCTGAAAGACCACCGAGATCCGTCACACGGGCGATGTCTGGGCCTTCGCCAGCAGCAAGCTGAATCGGCAGATTTTCGAGAATGCCGGTCGAATAGGCCACTTCGTCAATGACCACCACAATATCGGGGTTTTCAGCTTCAAAGCGATCCAGCAAATCTCGCATCACTTCGCCTTCATTGCCGTCGGAGTACCATGTCATCCGCAATTCGACGACGTCGTCTTGCGCTTGCACCGCGACAGCACCAACAAGCACCATCATCAGCACGACGACAATATTTAACCATCTCATTTTACTCACTGTGATTTCTCCTTAAACTCACTTATGCGATGAAATTTATTAAGATATGTTCGCCTCTTCATCAATATCAATTCTTGCAGTCAACCTCCCTTCGTTCTTCACTTAAAGCCGCAAAATCGGCAAGTCCAACATTTGTGCCAGTACCAGCAAAGCCGGTACATGGTCGCCATACGTAATCGAAATGTGATGTTCCAAACCTTCGCTGATGAGCGTATCGAGGACATCTCGCGCCGGACGGTCGAAACGCAACAAACCAGATGTGCCTGAAAAGCTCTTCGCGCCACGAATCATTTCACCATTGCCGACAACGAGACGATACGCCCCCGTCGTCTCGCTCAATCGCGCAACGGTGACTCGACCCGGTTTGAGCGCAAATTGCATCAACAACGGTTTGGCACGATTCGAGTGAATCGTCACGCTAGGGGTTTCGTCGGGGTCGGCCATCGACAATGGCGCGAGTCCACAATGCCACAATACGAGAGCGTCACGTTCTTCGTCTAACGAGACAATATCCGTCCCGAATGCCGGTTCGTCGCTCAACCATTGCAACATCATTTGTGTCACAGTGCCGTTGACGTCGGCCTCGCAACTACTCGGCAGCATCGCGTCACTCAACATCGAACTGGCTGCGCAAGCGGCGCAATCCATCTCCGTGAAAAATTCCGGCCAGCAACGCACGGCAAATCCGTTCAAATTATCGCGGTCAGCTAGTTCGCGCAAAACCACATACGTGCCCAATGTTCCGTTCGTTGCATCGGTTTCAACATCATCAAGACCATCCACACGACGGGACAAATCATCGCGTACAACCTGTACCGCCCCGCTATCAACCGCTTGTACCGCAGCAAAAACATCGCGTTGCAAATCAAATTGCACAACTTCCACACCGACTTGTTCGCGCAGCGCATTGGGATTGACAAGACAAGTTTCAAAACCTGCTGGATTTTCCCCCATGCGACCTAATCGTGCTGTCTGCAAGCGGCGGCGAACATACGCGGCGCGCGCAAATATCTGCAAATTGTCAATCGCTTTCGAATCATCTGGCATGGCATAGAGATAATGATAATCATAACCAGCCCGCTTGAGAGCGTGCCCAGCAAGGTTAACTCCACACAACGAATTCAACCGCAAGCGACCACCCGTGTGTTCTTCTGGCACAGCCCACAACACAAGCGGCGTATCGACTTTTTCAGCAAGTGCTTGGATCATGGTGCTGTCGGCAAATGTCGCCTGCAATACAATCAACAAATCGAGTGGTTCGCTTGCCAGCGTGTTCGCCACACGCTGCGCCGCTTCGAGTGACGAAATCGTTTCGTCAGGCGCTGTCAACACAAACCCAGCATGACGTAATTGTGCTTTTGCTTGAGCAGTCACTTCTTGCGCCAACTCAACATCAAAGGTCGTGCGAATAATCGAAATAAAACCGACCTTGATGCGATCTGTATCCGTCATAAAATTACACCCGTCTGTAGATCAAACACACACAAACCAATGACCAGAAAACACGCTCCATCACATTTGACACTTAGTCAATGACGCATCAGTCTATCCTGCAATCATGTCGCCCTGTCGATAGAAAAATGCGTTCAAAGCCAGTGCTGCCGCGCCAACAACCCCGGCGTTTGCCCCGAAGGTTGCGGTTGCTAGGTGTACTTGCTGCCCCAAATTTGCAAACGCACGCTCGCGAAGCGTGGCTTCAATAACAGGCATCAACAGGTCTTCACCGTCGGCAAAAAATCCCCCCATCACGATTAATTCAGGGTTGAAGACATTGACGAGATTCGCCAACGAAATGCCCATATAACGGGCACACTCATGCAGCATGTTGCGCGTCGCTGCGTCGCCATCCCGCGCCGCATTGAAGATAGATTCCAGTTGTGAAGGCGCATCATCGGTCATGTAATGTGGAAGGATGCAATCAGCATCATGACGAGCGACAATCTCCTTCGCCATCCGAACAATCGCCGCCTCAGAAACCAGCGTTTCAAGACAACCACGATTGCCACAATGACATTGCAGTCCATCATCGGCGATGACGGTCGTGTGGCCAATTTCCCCGGCGCCGGCTGCGGCACCACGATACAATTGCCCGTCCAATACAAAGCCCGCGCCAATACCTTGACCGCCATAGACAAACGCAAGCGCATTTACATCTTGATTAGAGCCGAACAAGGCTTCGCCCAGCGCCATAGCGCGAACATTGTTGTCAACAACCACCGGAAATTCAAATATCGCTTGAAGGTCATCGCGTATCGCAACATCTCGCCAACCGAGACTCGGTGCGAAGACATTGACTCCATGATAGGGGTCAACCAAACCTGACGCCCCAACACCGATACCGATGATACGCTCGGCCTCGAGATTGTGTTGTTGAATGATTTTGCGAACGTTGTCAGCGATTTGCGTCAACACACCCATAGGAGACTGTTGAACCGGATGTGTAAATGACCGGATGGTTAAAGGCTGCGCCAACAAATCGGTCAATGCGACTCGGACATGACCAACACCGATATGCACACCGATTGTGTAGCGTGCCTCAGGGATGATACGCAGCGCCATACGAGGACGACCGGCGCCGCGTCGTGGTTGTGCGCTACTCGTCCCCTCTTCCACAATACCATCTTCAAGCAAGTGAGTCACAAGATTTGTAATCGTAGTTGGGGAGAGTTTCGTCAACTCCGCCAATTGTACACGGGAAATATTCTCGTGCCACAATAGCGCAAGGAGAATCGTACTTAAGTTGTGACTGCGAATAGTGCTGCTGCTGCTCCCATTGAGGCGGTCACGAAAAAACATCATGTAGCAAATCCTAAAATAATATTATTGCACAAATTGCTGGAGATATTGCTCGTCCAGTGAATTAATAAACAAAGTGGATTAATTAATTCGATTTGATTATATAACTAAACGGGGGCGGTTGTCAAAAACAAATTGCATGTTCACAGCTCTCACAGAAGTTTAGAAGTGTGGTCAACAAGATTGTGCTTGATGAAACGATTGCCTATCGTTATACTGCTGCGTCATGTTCTCTGAAGATTTCACACTCAGCAAACGACAACTCGGCTTTTTGTTGTTCACTGCCGGAATGCTCGGTTTTGTCGCCATCCTCAGCATCGATTTGCTCGATAGTGGTCGTGAAGGCGGCATCGGCCCGGCGCAACGCATCGGTCTCTTTATCACCGTGTTGACCGCTTTCGCCGGGTTAACGCTCATCCCACTCGGTGACAAGCCCGCTTGATGTGACGATGACAATGCAGCGCGTCTCCTCCCCGATATTCGCAAAGCATATCAGCCGCATACTGCTCGTCATCGGCTTGCTGATGATGCTCGGTTATTTCGTAGTCTACGTCGTCTATGCGGCCAATCTGATCCGCTTCCCTTTCGATTACGATCAAGGCGAGGGCTTTGAACTCGTCGATACGATTATGTTCAGCAAAGGGCAATGGCCGTATCAAGATACCGAGACGTATCCGTTTTATTCGAGCAATTATCCGCCCCTATTCCATGTCATCGCTGCGCCATTTGTGTGGCTTTTCGGCCCGGCCTATTGGTACGGGCGACTACTCGGTTTTCTCGGCACACTCGTCAGCGCTGCGGCGATAGCGTATGCCGTCTATCGCGGCGGGCGACATCGCCTCGTCGCCGTCATTGCGGGGCTAGCGTTCCTCGCCTCGAACACCGTCTATCACATCGGGCCACTCTTTCGGCAGCACATGACGATGGTGATGTTCGAGATCCTCGCAATTGTCGTCCTCGCGCATGTCAACGAAATTGCGGACAAGGACAAACGTCGCAAACAATTGATACTCGGCCTCGCGTTGCTGCTCGCCGCCGGGTTCACGAAGCAGCTTGCGTATGCGACCGCCCTCGCTGCCTTTGCATTTCTGTTCATCCGCAACCCGCGCCGAGCGATTATCTCCGGCGCGATATTCGGCGCGGTCGGCGTCGCGCTCATCGTGTGGATTGTCGTCGCCACTGACGGCCAATGGTGGACGCAAACCATCGCCGCCAATGTCAATCCATACAACGCGCAACAAACCATCGGCTTGTATCGTCTCTTTTGGCGTTTGCACGGTTTCTTGATTGTCCCGGCGGTTTTGCTTGTGCTCTACGAATTTTATTTCGACCGCTTGTCGATTTACAGCTTGTGGTTCATCGCCGCAATCGCCAACGGCACACTCTCCGGCAAATGGGGCGCGGGCGACAGTTACTTCGCCACCGCCATCGCCGCGACGATGATACTCAGCGGCATCTTCATCAGCCGGACACTTAATCGGCAATGGCATTTCCCAGAAAATTATCTCAGCCGCATATTCGTCCCGCCTTTGCAGCGATACGCGCCACAACTCGCGACACTCGCGCTGCTCATCGTTCCATTTGCTTACATCGGTTATGGACGTGCCGTCCTCCATTTGCCAACGACCGGCCCGGTTTTTGAGCAGGTGGCGGACTTTCTTGATATTGAGCCGAATGCACAAGGGAATTTCTACGACTCCGCCGGGCGACTCGTCGGCGGTTATGCAGACATCGGCCACTTGACGACCCGCGAAGACATCGAAGCCGGAGAAGCAATCGTCGCGTTGATGAATGCGACCGACGCGGCGGTCTTGAGTGAGGAAGCGGCCTTCAGCTTGCGTGCCGGACGCGATGTCATCACCAACCCGACGCAATTGCTCAATCTCGCCAACAATGACTTATTCGAAGGCGACGCGCTCATCGATATGATTGAGCGACAAGAATTCGGCCTAATTGTGATGCGGGCGCAATTTTATCCCCCTGCCGTGCTTGAAGCCATCGGGCAGGCCTATCAACACGACCAATTCATCCACATGAACGGCTTCGATTACATCATCATGCGCCCGATTTTAGACGAGCCATTACCATAGTGTATGTAAACAATCAAAGACAAAAAAGCCGGGACACTGTTCAGCAGCATCCCGGCAGATAATATGTGACGAATTTACCTTCATCAAGATAAAAGCGAACCTTCATTCCCCACTCGTCGATCTTTCAATTCACGCGCCCGACGAATTTGCGCTTGAATCTGCTCATCAAGTGCATCTTTGTGTTGATAATAATAAGCGAGTGCAGCATAAACTTGCGGTAACGACAAATCATACCACGCTGCGATTTCATCCGGTTCACGTTGATGATAAATTTTCGCAATGGCAATATCCGTAACCGTGACGGTTGTGCCGATGATATACGGGCGACCATTGCGTACACTAGGATTAGTCGCAATCAGATTGATACTGTTGATGCTTTCCATACGCTAATCGTCGCCGGAATTGTTGAACGTGTTGCGCGATGCCCGGCGCAGCAAGCCGCGATTGCTGTTATTCGCAAGGCCAATCGGACGCCGATTGTTGAGGAAATCGCGTCCCGAACGCAATTGCCGTTGCAAGCTGTCCACCGATTGCTGCAAAAATTCGAGCGTCACTTCCGTTTGATGGGCGTGTGCCGCCAACATCCGCGCATGGAGCGCCACCTCGCGCACAAATGCCCCCGGTTGGTCGATGAGATCATGAACCACATCAAGATGCTCTTCTTTCCATTGCTCGGCCATATAATGACGCAGCATCTGCTCGGCATGTTCGTCATTCTGAATCGTCGGGATAACGAAAATGCGGTCGAGCCGTCCGGGACGCTTGGCAACCCGTTCGTCAATCGACTCGGGATAATTGGTCGTCGCGAGCATCAATGCGCCTTTGGGGTTATTCGGCGACTCGATGCCGTCAAGCACATTGAGCACCCGCGCTTTGTCATCATCACGTAGATACGCATCCAATTCTTCGACAATCAGCAACACCGGATATTTGGCCGCCGTCACCGCTTGCAATGCGCGTTGAATCTTCTCAAATGTCGCGCCGTCGCGGTCAGCACCGGAGACATAAACGACGACGCGCTTTTGTGCAATCGCGAGTTTCGCCATCGCCGCGCACAACATCGTCTTGCCTGTGCCCGGCACACCGGCCAACAACAATTTGCGGAAGGGTGCGAGCTTCAATTGGCGATAGATGTCAACACCTTCGGTGAAGAAGGCTTCCATATCGTTGAGGATTTCTTGCTTCAATTCTTCCGGCAGTATCACATCGTCCCATTCGACCGTCGGGTCGAAGAACGCATCCGTCCCACCGATGATGTAGACATCGCGTCGCCGTTTAATGCGTGGCCGCACGGTACGAGCGCATAAAAATTCAAACGCCGCCCATGTGTCGAGCTTGTCTTCCGGCACCAACGCAATCGAGGTCAAATCTTGCACATCATCATCGAAATATGAACTGGCATAAATGACTTCAAAATCGTCGCCATCATCAGCAGAGAATTTGAAAGCGAAGGCGCCAGCAGTCGAGGTCAACATCGTTTTTCGCCCGCGTGACCCATAATCACTGATCGAAATCACCGCCGGGCAATCGAGTGTGTCAACGCCTTCATAACGCGCTTTGCCGCGCAATTTACGACCGGGTTTGATCGCCTCTTGAGCGATCATATTGCTGCATTCTGCCGATGCCCAAATCGTGACATAATTACGCCCCGGCCAACGTTCATGCCATGTCTTACGCGCCCATTGTACCAGCCGCTCATATTGCATGGTGTATTCGCGATTGCGGCGCCGGTTATTGCCCAATCGATTCAATAACGATGAACCACTATGCGAACGAGACCGCCGTCGCGACGGTCTTGGTGGTCTTGATCTCAAATCACGACTCATGACCCGCCTTTTTGGTTAATGTATGACCCTTGTTTGTTGACACATTTACAATCAAAATTCACAATGACTGTATTTTACACCATTTTTGAAGGCATATCCCTTGTGACTACTGCATACAGCACCCATCCACGTTATGTCGAGCACGACCTCGCGGGTCATCCTGAACATGCCGGGCGCATTCGCGCTATCTGGCAAGAGCTTGACGAAGCCGGTTTGAGCAATCGTCTACGAGCAATTGAAGTGCGACCACTTGACCCTGCGCTTGCCCGAACCGTTCATACCGAAAAGTATCTCGACACATTGGCGCGAACACAACATTTTAAACAAACTGCGCGTTTGGATGCTGACACATATACCACGCCGACATCGTATGAAGTTGCGTTGCTCGCTGCGGGGGGCGTCGTCGGAGCGGTGGATGCAGTATTAACGGGGAGTGCAGACAATGGCCTCGCCGTCGTCCGCCCTCCGGGGCATCATGCAATGCCGAATTATGCAATGGGATTTTGCCTTCTGGGTAACATCGCAATTGCTGCGCGACATGCACAACACACCCACCATATTGAGCGTATTATGATTGTAGATTACGATGTGCATCATGGCAATGGTACGCAAGCCATGTTCTATGACGATGAGTCTGTCTTATTTGTGTCTACACATCAACATCCGTTTTATCCGGGCACGGGGAAATTGCACGATGTTGGTGAAAGCGCAGGCGCCGGCTACACCTTGAACATTCCCCTCGTCGCGGGACACGGCGACGCAAATTATGCAAAAATATTTGAACAAATCATCTGGCCGGTTGCAAAACGCTTTCAACCCGAATTGATTCTCGTCTCTGCCGGCTTCGATGCGCATTGGACAGACCCTCTCGCCTCGATGCAGCTCAGCTTAACAGGTTACGACCATATCACTCGCGAACTCATACGCATCGCGGAAGAAGTTTGTGAGGGGAAGATTGTCTTCGTCGTCGAGGGGGGATACGACCTCGTCGCATTGGCACACGGCGTTCGCAATATTGCCCATGCCCTACTCGGCGATGATACCATCAGCGACCCTCTCGGCCCGGCCAACCAAGCCGAACCGATGATTCAACCACTCATCGACCAAATCCGAAAAATTCATCGACTTGAGAAGTAAGTCACACTTCGGCATTTACCGGAACTTGATTGTCCTGCTGGTTAGTCGTAGGCGAAGCCTGATTCTTTTCCATTAGGACTTTATTCCCTTTTGATTGACTCCGGATGTGTTTTTCCGTCTCGGCACGACGGATAATCGCTAATACAAACCACGAAATCAATGTTGCCGTAATCGCCAAAAACCATGCCCCCACCCCTGCCGTCATCCCAACAGCAGCCGTCGCCCATATTGAGGCAGCCGTCGTCAAATAATGTACGTCACCTTTACGTTGCAATATCGTGCCCGCTCCCAAAAAGCCGACCCCCGTCACGACTTGAGCTGCAACCCGCGCAGTTTCAGAGTTCGGAAAGGCGTGCAGCGAGATAATCGTGAACAATGCAGCCCCAAGCCCAACCAACATGTGCGTGCGCAACCCTGCCGGTTGATTGAGGCTCTCACGATTTAGACCAATCACCATACTTAGAAACGCAGCCAACGCAAGATGTAAACTGACTTCGATTTGTAATTCAAGAGACATGATCTTTTGCCCTCAACTACTTACTGCTATTTTGAACCAAAAAGTTTAACTTAACAGAAATTTAAACTATTTAACTCAACCTTAACATAAATATGGCGATCTGTCATGTGTGAGTTGCCTGAGAATTATTCAAATCGAGGCGTTCAGTCTCTGAATTTGGAAAAGCACGGAGCGAGGGATTGTGAATAATGCGGAGCCGACGCCACCCAACATGTGCATGCGCAGCCCTGTCGTTTCTTGGCGAATTTCGCAGTCAATGCCAGCCACAGCGCTTGATATGGCAACCTGCAATTATGGCAGCGCAGCCTGCAATTGCAACTCTAGCGACATGATGGCCTTTACTGACTACCAGTGATTCCAGCGCGGAGTGTCGTACTGCGTTCCTGCAATTCAAGCAAGGCTTTTTCTTGCTGCGCATAGCGTTCCGCCAAAACTTCGAGGCGACTAAATATCGGCGTCAAAACTTGTTTACCATATTGCGCTAATCGGTTACGTTCTTTGTGCGTTAGCTCGTCTAGTGCATCATGGTATGACTTTTGCAAGTCATCGAGACGTTGATTGAAATCTCGTCTTGTTTTGGCTGTGATGCGTCGATAATACCGCAACGCGAGGATCCCCCCAGCCAATGCTGCCGGTGCGCCAACAACAAATGCGGGCAACGCCAACAATGCAGCACCAGTACCGGCCAACGGTCCCGGCGCGGCAACTGCGGCGACCGCCACAACCAAACCAACAATCCCAGTCGCCGCGCTACGTGTAAAACCGCCCATATTGGCAGCAAAATCTCGTTGAATCTCCGCTGCCACTTGCCCGGTCGAGTAAGATTTTAACTCGGCTTCGGCAATACGGATCGCACCTTGCAAACTCTCGCGTTGTTCGGCATACACACCGGCATCCATGCCGGTATCAGCTAAATCTTGCTCCAGCAAGTCTCGCAATTGATTCAAACGCTCAATCACACTACGCCAATACAACCGGCTGTTGTCGATGACGGCGTTGACATAATCCCCTGTCACCTCATTAACATCACGCAAAGCGCGACCGATGACAACATCTTGAAATTCAGCTTGCAATGCTTCGCGGCTCGGCACACGACCGACTTTGCGCACCGATAGATTCGTGGTGATGAAATTAAGCCCTCGTTTGCGAATACCATCGAAAATGAGATCGATTTCTGCTTTCGCTTCCGCAAGTTGCACCTCAAGACCAGCGGCCTGCTGTTCAAGTTCTTGTTCAACCTCATGCACTTTCATCGTATCCGACGAGACCAAAGCCGCTTTCTTCTTGACATCATCAAGATATTGCCGAACAATACGGTCGGCGAGGTCAAGCTGTGCGAGCAACTTTTGTTTTGCCGGGGGCGCCTCAGCAAACACCCCGCGTAGATGTGCTTTCACCGCATCAATGCCACCATCATCATTTGATGATTCGAGCGCGGTCTTCGCAGAAACCATAAACAACAACGGCTCAATATCAAGTTTATCTTTGACCTGCCGTTCAATAAAACGGCGGACTTCTTCTTGTTCACGTGGTTGCAGCAAATCAGTCTGATTGACGACGATGATGACCTTTTTGCCATACTGCTTTGCAAGTTCGAGGTAAAGACGTTCTGTTTCGGCAAACGCATGTTTTGCCGAGATAACAAAAATAACAAGATCGCTGCGATGTAAAAAGGCCTTCGCCGTTTTCTCATGTTTTTGGAAGACCGACCCCGTGCCCGGCGTATCCACAATGGCGACACCGGCGCCCCCGGTATTCGGATGTTGCCATTCGCGGATGCCGTCTTCGCGCAATTTGGGTTTATAGGTGGCCTTGTCACCATAACGAATTAATTCAATCGCTTCAGTTGTTGGGGTGATGCCAGTTGGCAAAATCGACTCGCCCAACAATGAATTGATGAATGACGATTTCCCCGAATTGAATTCCCCAATGACAACAACAAGGAAAAACAAATCTCGCAAATCGCGGATGACTTCCTGCAACCGAGAGCGGTCATCGGCAGTCAAATCGCCTATATCCGCCAATGTTTCAATGATGTCGTTCATCAGGCGAATCTCAGATTCGCGCAGGGCAGCAAGTGGCCCTTCAAGTTTCGTTGTTACCACGCCAACCTCACAATCCGGGTATTCTCTTCTTACCAAGTGCGTTGAGTGCCGCTTCGATTTTGACCATCTCTTGTTCGGCGGCTTGTAACTTTTTCAACTGATCGTTATGCAATTCTGCCTGTGCGGTGACAAGCCGTGTCAAGGGTGCAATCGCTTCGCGACGCAACTGCATACCATAAATAATCTGTGTATCTGCCGCTTTTGTGATGGTTTCGATATAACGATTTTGCAATTTCAGCAAGCGGTTGGCATAGGCATTCGCCAAAATGCGCCCGCGTATCGGCATAAATAAAACCCCAAGCAAACCAAGCGCAAGCAACCCAATCAATAGGGCGACGGGCAATTCTGGGCGCGACTGCGCAACCCCGTCCCACGTTGAAATGAGCGCAACACCGAAAATAACCAACAAAATTTCCCACACGGCGACATACAAAAGTGTATTCTGAAAGGCGTGCTCAATATATTGTGTCTCCACTTCACGCGCTTCTTCTTCAATCGGTTCAAGTTCTGCACGCAAAGCAGTTAGCGCCTCACGGTCGTAACGGGCTGGCGGTTGAATTTGCCCGATGACTTTTTCCTGAATCGATGGCGGCAACTTTTTGACCTCACGCCGGGCATATTCAACAAGGTCATCAATATCCTGAATATCTTTGCCTTCGAGACGCGGCCCTAATTTATCGCTAATCGCGGGCAATGTATATATCGGCTCAAAGGCTTTTTCATGTTCGAATGCCAAACGAATCGCTGAGCCACCCTGAATATTCTTGAGCAAACGCGACAACCCAACAAGGCTTAATATCCCCCGACCAATCGACGGCAGCGCACGCGAAACACGCAACAAGCTGCGTATCGCACGCCCCCCCCGCTCGCTGGCTTCGGTGAACTGTTTCGCAATCTCATCATTGATTTCGCGAACAATCTTTTCCAGCTCACGTTTATCAACATCAAGCTGCCGATTGATGTTTTCATTTAGCGCTTGATAATGGTCAAGCGACGATTGATTGCGTCGCACGACCGTCAACGCCGCTTGTGTAACATTCTGCGTGATTTGCAACGGGGTTTGCAATTTTTGTCGCAGGCGCGAGGCGTCACTCAACTGCTTATCGACATATTCTTCAATTTTTTGCAAGCCGCTTGCTTCCCACTTGGCTTTGTCGAGTTCTTCACCGACACGCGCTTCAAGACCCTCTTTGGCGGATACCAGCCACACTTCCGGTTCAAATCCAAGATGCGCCTTGCTTTGGTCAATCACATACTCGCGTACAGACTTGCGTTCATCTTCGCTCAATAAGTCGGCCTGATTGATGAGGATGATGACTTTTTTGCCATAGCTCTTAATCTGTTTGAGATAATCAAGATTGCGCGATGTCATCGCTTGAGTCGCCAACATCACCAGAAACACGAGATCGCTGCGATGTAAAAAGCGACGTGTCACCTCTTCGTGATGTTGAAAGACCGACTCGAGACCGGGTGTGTCCACAAAGCTGATTTTCTTCAACAATGGCGATGGATAAAAAACCGTATCGACATCGCCACCAGAATTCATGCGGTCGGGTTCTTCACCCCAGCGGAGAATATGAATGCGGTCTGTTGTCGGTATCGGCCCGACAGCCAACAAATCCGACTCGCCGAGCAGAGCATTGAGAATACTCGTCTTGCCAGAGCTAAACGGCCCGATAAAAACGGCAAGAAATGGATGGTCAGCATGAAAAAGCGCATCGCGAACTTGCTCTAAACGCTCTGTCCCCAAATTATCGATGCGGGGCAATATATCGAGCAAATCCGTAATGAGTTCATATTCTTGCCGCCGAATGTCTTCATAATCAAGCGACAATTTTGTATCGACACCATCTACAGCCAACGTCTTCACCCTTCCTCATACAATCGGCAGCGAAGAATCATATCAGACACGACGAATACACGTCAATCCCATCGCGCTGTTCTCATAGCTTACCGCAAAATAGTTTATATTACGTCTGCTTGTAACTCCTCAAGTCGTGTATTTGCGAGAGGAAAAGCAAAAAGTTCAACGCAAAGGCGCAAAGAAGCGAAGACGCAAAGAATTTCATAAAAATCTTAGCACCCCTTGCGTCTTGGCGGTTCAACTTCTTTTCAATTCGGTCGATTCACGCTGATCTGCTGAGTAGTTATGTATGCTTTTACGAAATTCGATCAGCGAAGTTGTGGCAATTCTCACTTATCGCCTGCGGATTTCTCTCGTACACTGAGGCCGTTTAACCATATCGCACACAAATCAGACGACAAAGTCTATGCTCAACGACTCGATTCGTTATCACAACGACACGCTGCATATTGATGCTGTTCCGGTGACAGACATCATCCAACAAATCGGGACGCCTGTTTATCTTTACAGTCTGCCTCGTGCCTTACATAATCTACAACGCATTCGAGACGCTTTCGGACATCTTGACGCACACATTCATTACAGTGCTAAAGCCAATGCCAATCTGGCGATTCTGCGCACATTGATTGAGGCCGGTGCAGGAATTGATGCCGTGAGTGGTGGCGAGATTTATCGCGCGCTCAAGGCCGGTGCGCGAGCAGACGATATTGTTTTCGCCGGGGTCGGCAAATCCCCGGATGAATTGCGTTATGCAGTTGAGCAAGGTGTCGGTTGGTTTAATATCGAGAATGTTGCTGAGTGCGACATGCTCAATCAAATCGCCGCAGAACGAAACATATCACCCGCACGAGTCGCGTTGCGTCTCAACCCAAAGGTAGCGGCCAACACACACCCCTATATCGCGACTGGGCACGGCGGCGCGAAATTCGGGTTGACGGCAGCGATTATCAGCGAGATTTTGTCGCAACAGGAACAATATCCTTATTTACGCTTTGAAGGCATTCATGTGCATATCGGCAGTCAATTGCACGACACCGAAGCCACAACAAGAGCGCTCAAAATTGCGCTCGATTTGATTGCGCCCTATCCCAACATGCGCACAGTCAACATCGGCGGTGGGCTGCCGGTCGCATATACAGAAGATGACCCGCTGCCGAATGTCGCTGCATTTGCCGAAACACTGACGCCCCTGCTGAAAGATTACACCGTTCTACTCGAACCGGGACGCTCCGTCATCGCCGACGCGGGGATACTCGTGACGACGATTCTATATGTCAAGCAGCAGCAAGCCGGGCAAACCTTCTACATCACCGATGCCAGCATGACCGAACTCATCCGCCCGGCGTTGTATCAAGCCAAGCATACCATTATACCCATCATTCGTAGGGGCGACTCGGCGAGTCGCCCGACATCCGTGCCCGCCACCATCGCAGGCCCCGTCTGTGAAACCGCCGATGTACTCGGACAAGCGAGACTCCCCAACACACTCCAACCCGGTGACCACCTCGCCATTCTTACAACAGGCGCGTATGGCGCCGTCATGGCGAGCAATTACAATGCCCGTCCCCGTCCGGCAGAAGCCGCCGTCAATCCCGACGGCGAGTCGTGGCAAATTATCCGTCAACGCGAAACATGGGATGACTTGTTGCGCGGGGAACGATAATCAATCCAACCAAGCCGGGTTCTCGAAACCAGCATATTCCTGAATCGCGCCATAAATGCGCTGCACGAGTTCGGTGCTACTGATATTGATTGTGCATACGCCATTGACCAATCGATTGTGCCGCGACTCGCTACCTTCTTTAACATAAGTTTTGCGTAAACAAGTCTCCGGCAAATCGAGCAACTCTAGCCAGTAAAATTCAATACGCCTAATTTCTTCAGGATGATGGGTATGGCAATGAATATATATGGCAACGGCATCATCCTCTATATTCATGGCGTCACGCAAGAAACGCATAAAAAATGCCACCATATTCGGATCAGAATTGACGAAGTGAACTTTGTTGCGTGCATTCGCGCCTTCCGCCCAATACAACATACAACCGGCTAAATGCAATAAATCATTCTCGCGTGCTTTCTCTCGCCCCGCCATTTGGTAAGCTGCACGCAACTTTCGATGCTTCTCCTGATTGGCTTTTGATGCAAGTAGGCTGGTACTACCGTGACGTGCTTTGAGCCGCGCTTTTTGTTCGTCGTTGAGTTCAATATCACGCACCCACAAACTGACCGAACTTTTTGAGATCTTCAGCATTTTCGCAATATCACGAACAGAGTATCCTTGTGTTCGCAACTGCCGCGCTTCTTTTTGCAATTCATATTTTGCCATAATCAACCCAACCAATCCGGATTCTCAAAACCAACATATTCCTGAATTGCGCCGTAGATATGCTGAATCAATTGAGTATTGTGTATCTCCAATCTGCAAATGCCATATTCGAGACGATTATTGCGTGATTTACTTCCTTTCTTATGACTCGTCTTTCCCAAACATGAGACAGGAAGACTCAACAAATTCAACCAATAAGCTTCAATCCGTTGGATTTCATCAAAGTTTGTTGTGTGAGCATGAATATTCACAATCATATCATTATCGCCAACAGTGAGTTCCTCACGTAGAAAATGTATGAAAAGCAACATCATATTGGGATCAGAATTCGCAAACATAATCTGGTTACGATATTTGCCCCCTTCTGCCCAATACAACATGCAACCCTTTAAGTGCAAGGGATTACCCTCGCGTGCCTTGATTCGCCCTTCTTCTTGGTAATGTCGTCGCAATTCACGGTGTTTCACACGACTTACATGTGCTGCGGCGATTTGTGCGCGATACCGTTTGCCGTGTGGCGAATTTTGCAGCACTTCTTCAGAAATCACAATATCTCGAACCCAGTGTTTAACGGTGTGTAACGATGTATTTGTAAGGCGAACGATTTCGCTGATGGATAAACCCTGTCGCCTCAATTCTCGCACTCGATTTCGCAATTGTCGTTTTTTCATAACAAAACCTTCAGAATATTTATGTGTAAAGTTTAGTCGATGGTTCATATCGAGTCAAGCAAAAAAGACCCTGTACTTAACAGAGTCTTTACATTTATCTGTGGCGACGGTTGGATTCGAACCAACGACCTAGGGCTTATGAGTCCCTCGCTGCTAACCAACTGAGCTACGTCGCCGTAACCTAAAGAGACACCGTTATTAATGATGCCTCTTTGTTGAGTAGCGGGGACAGGATTCGAACCTGCGACCTCCGGGTTATGAGCCCGACGAGCTACCACTGCTCTACCCCGCAATGTATGCTTTTGTTAAGCGTGGATTATGATAGCAAAGTGGCGAATAGCTGTCAACACTGACTTCATTCACGCTTAAGCATTTTGGGAAAATCCGGCGCTGAATTTCTGAGCAACATCCGCTATAATCATCAATCCGAACGTCCGTTCTGAAGCGATAGGATACCTCTATGCCCGAATTCCAAGTTGTCTCAGACTTTCAACCAACCGGCGACCAACCCACCGCCATCGCCGGACTCGTCGCGGGAATCAAAAAGGGATACAAACATCAGACACTGCTCGGCGCGACAGGTACCGGGAAAACCTATTCGGTAGCGAAAGTGATCGAGCAAGTACAACGTCCGACACTCGTCATGGCGCACAACAAAACACTTGCAGCGCAACTTTACGCCGAGTTTAAAGAATTCTTCCCGCGTAACGCCGTTGAATATTTCGTCAGTTATTACGATTATTATCAGCCCGAAGCCTACGTTCCACAACGTGACTTGTATATTGAAAAAGAAACCGACATCAACGAGACGATTGACCGCTTGCGACTCGCAGCAACAGCATCACTCTTCACACGGCGCGATGTGTTGATTGTGGCGTCCGTTTCGTGCATTTACGGTATCGGCAATCCTGAAGCATGGGGACGTTCAACGGTTGAACTCGCTGTCGGCCAAAACATCCGCCGCAACACGATTCTGCGCCAACTCGTCACGATTCAATATTCACGCAACGATATGGAATTGCGGCGGGGCACCTTTCGTGCGCGCGGTGACACACTCGAAATTGCCCCGGCGTATTTGGAAACCGCCTACCGTGTCTATTTATTCGGCGATGAAATTGAGCGCATCGCCGAGTTTGACCCACTCACCGGCGAAATATTGACCGAACACGATAGCATCATGGTCTTCCCGGCCAAGCAATTCGTCACCGATGAGGACAAACTACGTCAGGCACTGCACGACATCGAAACCGAGCTTGAAGAACAGGTCGCTTACTTCAGAAGCAAAGATATGCTTGTCGAGGCGCAACGCCTTGAACAACGCACCCGGTATGACATTGAGCTGATCCGTGAAATTGGCTTCACGTCCGGCATTGAAAATTACTCGCGCCATCTCGACCAACGACCGGCGGGCAGCCCGCCATGGACGCTGCTCGATTACTTCCCGGACGATTATCTGCTCATCATCGACGAAAGTCACATGACCATCCCACAAATACGCGGCATGTACAAAGGCGACCAATCGCGCAAACAAGCACTCGTCGATTACGGTTTTCGTTTGCCAAGCGCACTCGACAATCGCCCACTCAATTTTGAAGAATTCGAGACTCGTATGGGGCAGACGATATACACCTCGGCGACACCTGGCCCGTATGAGCATGAAGTCAGCCAAGCGATTGTGCAGCAAATCATCCGGCCAACCGGAATCCTCGACCCGGTGATTGAGGTGCGTCCCATCGAAGGCCAAATCGATGACCTGCTACAAGAAATCGCGCTGCGTGTCAAGAATAAGCAGCGCGTCCTCGTGACGACATTGACGCAGCACATGGCCGAAGAACTTGCCGGTTACATCAATGAAATGGGCATCAAGGCGCAATATCTGCACGCGGAAATCGATACGATTGAGCGCGTCGAAATCTTGCGCGATTTACGGCTCGGTGTCTACGATGTCCTCGTCGGCATCAACTTACTACGAGAGGGCATCGACCTGCCGGAGGTTTCGCTCGTCGCAATTCTCGATGCCGATAAAGAGGGTTTCCTGCGTTCGGAGTCTGCCCTTGTACAAATTACCGGACGCGCCGCGCGGCATATCGACGGCAAGGTCATCATGTATGCTAATCGCATCACCGACTCGATGCAATACGCGATTGACGAGACCAATCGGCGGCGTAGTGTGCAGCAGCAATACAATGAGGAACATGACATCACACCGGCGAGCATCGTCAAAGAAGTGCGTGACCTAACCGACCGCGTCCGCGCCATGACCGCCGAAACCGACCGCCCCGACTTCAGCGAGGTCGATATTCACGAATTGCCGAAAGATGAGGTCACACGCATCATCAAAGAGCTTGAGAAAGAGATGAAGAAAGCGGCGCAGGCGCTCGAATTTGAGAAAGCAGCAGCGTTGCGCGATCAAGTTTTTGAACTACGCGGCGCAATGGCCGGGCGCGAATTCGAGGGGGAATTGCTGTTGGATTAGCGCTTATTCGTCATCAAGCGGCAGACTAGCCAGCAATGCTTCGACGGCGGCGCGTAGCTCCGGCAGTTTCTCAACTGATTCCCACACAATCACGGGCAGCACCTCTTCATAATGATGAGCGAGAAAATCTCGGAATCCTTTGATTTTCTTCCACTCAATTTCCGGCTGCTGCTCCAAAAGGGATTCGGGCAAACGCTTCGCAATTTCGCCAATGACTTCAAAACCACGCAGGGTCGCCATTTGTGTTTTCTCATCGGTAAGAAAACGCTCACGCCCCTCACGGGTGAATTGCTCCACCTTAGCGATGTAATCTAAGAAATCCAGCAGATAATCGCGTGTCGTCTTCATAATGCAATCAGATCATTTTTTATGCGCCTGCGAAAACGGGTATCGCGGTCATCATCACCGACAAGATTGACCTCACAGCCAAGCAACGCTTTCAAATCCAACCACAACCCAACAACATCCCATAGCGATGTGCCCTCACGAAAATCGACGAGCAAATCGACATCGCTTTCGGACGTAGCATCACCGCGGGCGACGCTGCCGAAGACGCGCACATTCGTCGCGCCGTAACGTTTCGCCAATGCAATAATTTCGTCGCGGCGGGCACGTAATTCTGCTAATGTCGGGGGGGGGTTAGTCGTTTCGCTCATCACTATTTACTTCACTCATATTTTCATCCGGTGGCAAGTTGTTGAGCAGCACTTCGACGGCGGCGCGTAATTCCGGCAGCTTCTCGATAGCCCGCCAAACAATCTCTAAATCCACCCGGTCGTAATTGTGTGCGAGAAAATCCCGAAAGTTGATGAGTGTCTTCCAATCGACATCGGATTGCGCCAACAGATTGCTGGCCGACAATCGCTTTGCTATCTCGCCAATCACCTCATACTGGCGAATGACCGCATCCTGAATCAACGTACTTGCGAAGAACGCAGCTTTGCC
>RFIA01000029.1 GCA_003695675.1 Chloroflexota bacterium | reverse complement strand
TGGGGCATTGCGTGCAATGCCCTGAAGGGTTTAGCAAGCTAAACCCCAACGATTGTCCCCTATTTTTGCATCAAAGCGCAAATGTCAACAGAGCCTAGAAAACGCATTGTGTGGATGGAGACTTCAGCCTATTCATCTGTATAGATCGTGCAGTGGGTTTGGAAATCCGAGTGGTCAGCTTCTCGTCATGACCGCGCTAAAACGATATAATAGTCATAATCATCCAGCTTTTGTTCGTCAACGGATAAACGCATGTACATCGGACGTGTAAAAGGCACAGTTGTCAGCACTATCAAGCATCGACAGTACAACGCCTACAAGTTACTCCTCGTCGCGCGGCTCAATCTCGACGGCGAAGAGTCCGGAGCGTATGACATCGCCATCGACGATGTTCAAGCCGGGGTCGGCGACATCGTCGTCGTCATGGACGAAGGCAACAGTGCCCGCCAGATTCTGCGTTCACGGAATGGCGCGGTGCGAGCGACTATCGTCGCTGTCGTCGAGCAAATAACGATTCGCGCGACATGATACGCATCGAAACCACAATGTCGTCGACAACCTCATGATGACTCGGTCACCTGTTGCCAGAGCGCAATGTCTGTGCCGGGAACGATGGTCACCGCATAGACGATGGCGTCTGGCCCTTGAATGTAAGTCGTGAACGATACACGCCCGGCGCGTTGACGCAAAATGTCGAGGCCGCGACTCGGCACGATTCCCCACCCGATGTCGCTGTCTGCGCCGCCGAGCAACAGCCAAATTTGCCCAAAGCCCATCGTTGGTGTGAACAAGCCGTCCGGCGGGATGTCGTCGGGGTCGGGTTGCGATTCGTAAATATCGTTGAAGATGCGCACACGGTGGTCATCGGCGGTCATCACCCAAATTTGGTCGCTGTCCGAAAACCAAAACATGACGCCGTTCTCGAAGGCTTGCCACGCGCCGAAAATCGCGCGGGCAGCTTCTTGTGGGCACAGCGTGCCATTCAACGGCGCGAGCCATTGTTGTGCGCAGACGACATTGAGCGTGATGTCTTGTGTGACGGCCTCGTCACCGGCGACGACTTCAAGACGAAAACGCGCCGGGCCAGCATATTGAAAATCTCGCACGGTCACTGCATCGGTCAGGCCGACGGACGGCGCGAAAGGGGGGCGTGTGCAGGGGGCATTCGCATCCGCCGGGCACGAATAAAAATAAGCCGCCTCGCCGGTTGCTTCCCAGCGTATCGTCGTGCCGACTTGATTGGCGATGGTCTCGTCATCCGCCGTCAATGCTATGATGCGCGGGGCTGCTGTTTGCGTCGATGACACCTCGCCTGATGAGGAAATGATCGCGCTTTCCGGCAACCAGATTACCGCGCCGACGGGCAGCGAATTCGGGTCATCTAGGCAATTGAGACTCGCAATTTGCGTGATGGTCAGGTTGTCGCGACTGCGCAGCAAATCGGCGAGGCGGTCGCCCGGGCGCACGAAATACGGCGCGAATCCATTGAGCACCGGCGCACGACAAAAATCGAGCCGCGAATCCGGCGGCGCTTGTGTCGGGAAGGGGTCAATCGTCGCTGTCGGCAAAATCGTCAACGCGCCCGGCGTCGGCGAAACGGGTGTCGTCTGTGCCGAGACGGTCGCGGTCACGACGAGGAGTCCGAGTATGATAAGGATGAGAATGCGTTTTTTCAAATGTGGTTGCCCTTCTGTCTTTTCGTGTCCGACAGCATTATCGCTCCGCTTCGATTTGTAACAGGCGATTGTACTTCGCCAAACGTTCCGATTGTGTAATCGCGCCGACTTTGATGTAATCGCCGGCCCAACCGACGGCTAAATCCGCCAACCAATGGTCTTCGGTTTCGCCGCTGCGGGCGCTGACGACGACACGCCATCCGGCTTTTTTCGCTAGGTGTAATGATTGCGCTGCTTCGCTCAACGTGCCGATTTGATTGACTTTGAGCAATAAGGCGTTGGCTGCTTGTGATTCTTGCGCTTGTTGGATCAAGCGCGGGTTAGTACACAACAAGTCGTCGCCGAGTATCATGATGCGTTCGTGAGTCTGCTTGTAGAGTTCTCGCCAATGCGGCCAATCGTCTTCGGCGAGGCCGTCTTCAAGGCTGACGATTGGATAATCGTCGAGCCATTGTCGCAAGCGTGCCACCATCGCGCTGCCGTCGAGAATTGCGTCTGCGCTGAGGTGATACTTGCCGTCGCGATAAAAATGACTCGCGGCGACATCGACCGTCAAGGCGACATCCTCGCCCGGTCGATACCCAGCGCGTTCAATCGCGGCGACGGCCGTCGCGAGCATCGCTTCGGCGGACTCGAAAGCCGGCGCGAGACCGCCTTCGTCGGCAGTCAACAGGCGCATCCCGAAATGTTCACGCATCAACTCGGCAGCGGTCTGAAAAACCTCATACGTCACGGCCAACACATCGACGGTCGTCGCGGCGCGAAGGGGCAGCACTTGCACATCCTGAATCGGAATCTGCCCACCGGCGTGTTTGCCGCCACTGAACAGATTAATCATCGGGCGTGGCATAGCCTGCGCTTCATAGCCGGTCATCGCGTGGAAATATTGATACAACGGAATCTGTTGTTCGACGGCGCGTGCACGGGCGAATGCCAATGACACGCCGAGTAAGGCATTCGCACCGAGTCGTGATTTATTGGGCGTGCCGTCAAGTTCGATGAGACGGGCGTCTAATTCGGCCTGTGTTCCAAATGATTGACCGCGCAATGCTTGATGAAGGTCTTCATTGATATGTGCGACGGCCTTCAAGCAACCGAGTCCACGAAAGCGCGACAGATCGCCATCGCGCAATTCGAGCGCTTCGGATTGCCCGGTCGATGCGCCTGATGGCACCGATGCTGTCCCGACCGCGCCGCTTTCTAGCACACATGTCGCTTGTACCGTCGGGCGTCCGCGACTGTCGAGAATTTCGAGGCCACGCAATTGTCGAATGACGCTCATGAGTCGAATAGCCTTGTCGCAAATTGATCGAATAAAGTTGGCAATGTATTCGGCGGATTGCGCATCAGTTCAAGGACGACGGCGCGTTGCCTATGGCGTTCGTCATCGCTCAGATATTCAAGCGGCGAACGCCCATCGACCCGCGCCAACAAACACGCCAATGTATGCCGGGCAGCGCGCGCTTCGAGGGCGGCAATCCATGCGGGGTCATCAATCGCCGCACGATACGCTCGCCAAAAATGATGCGCAGCCTTGATGAAATTGCTGCGTATATGCGCGATGTGATGCGCTTTGCTGAGCAGGTGAGTCTGCGCGAAACCGAGATCAAACGCCGGGTCGCCGAAGTGAATGACTTCGTGGTCGAGCAAAATCAAACGACCCTCATGCACCAAAATATTCTTCGGGCTGTAATCGCCATGCACAATCGTCAAGCGGGTGGCACGAGTCTCGTCGATAAGCGCATTTAAGAATGCCGCCGCATCGCTGACTTGTGTGGCGGTGTAGGCGTAATATGGTTCAAGGCGCAAATCCTCGAAGAACGAGCGGTCGGCAAATGCGATTGCAATTTCGTCGGTGTGCGCTTGTGACTGCCGGTGAATCGTCCCCAACAGATGACCGAATTGTGTCGCATGTTCGAGCGACAAATCGCCACGCAGCAGACTCGTTTTCCAATTGATGTGCGGTTGCGGCACAGCCCGCATTCCCAACAGATGATGGATGTGATCTTCAAAGACGAAGTCCGGCAATGTCCCCGGTGGTGCGAGACGCGCTAGCCAACGCAAGCCCTCGGCCTCGCGGTGGATGCGTTCGGGGCTGCAAAACCAATCGACTTGCACGCGCAATTTTTTCAGCGCCTGCTTGACGACATACGAGTCGCCATTTTCGAGTTCAAGCAGCACCGTGCGATTCGAGACGCCACCGGCGAGCGTCGTCACCTGCGGCGCATCGCCGACATCAATGTGGCCGGTCTCGCGTAGATAATTCACGAGGACACCCGGCTGTTCAATATCGATGAGGGTATCGGTCATTCGATTTGATCTTTGTGGTTACGGATTACGTTTCTCCATTGTAGGGGAACGCCTGCGCATGTCAAACATCGAATCGATTAGGATGAGAAGCGATTGAACCGCAAAGGATGCAGAGAAAGTCATTATTCACCTGTCTAGAATATTTTGCGCGACGAACGATCAACGCACGCGATAGATCGCGTTCCTACACATTATCATGAATATGTAGGGACAGCATACATGCTGTCCACCGCTCATGTCACGGATAGATACAACAAATAGAAAGCGCGGATCAGGTTGACCCGCGCTTGTTGTCTTTCTTTGGATTTAAGCGAGCTGATTGATTTACGCCGGTTCGAGTTCTTGCAGTTCGGTCTCGTGTTCTTGCAACCAATTGATGGCCGTCATCGCGGCGGCACAACCTTGCCCGACGGAAGTCGCGACCTGCCGGAAGATATTGTCCTGAATTTCACCGGCGGCGAAAACCCCTTCGACATTCGTGCGATACAATTGGTCGGTGATGACGTAACCGGCTTCGTCGGTTGATAGCTGCCCCTTGAAAATCGCGCTGTTCGGGTCGTGGCCGATGAAGATGAACACACCGTCGGTTGGGTGTTCGTAAACCTCATCGGTTTTGACATTGCGCAAACGCACACCGGTGACCGATTCGTCGCCGAGCACTTCTTCGACGACCGTGTCCCAGATGAAGCTGATTTTCTCGTTGTTGAAGGCGCGGTTTTGCAGGGCGACACCGGCACGCAATTCATCGCGACGATGAATGATCTTGACGCTGTTGGCAAACTTCGTCAGGAAAATTGCCTCTTCAACTGCCGAGTCGCCACCGCCGACGACGACGATGTCTTTACCGCGGAAGAAGAAGCCATCGCACGTCCCACAATAGCTGACGCCGCGCCCGATATATTCACGCTCACCGGGCACATGCAGCTCGCGTGGTTCGGCGCCAATCGTCACAATAACCGCGTCGGCGAGATATTCATCGCCCTGCGTCTTGACGCGGAACGGCGAGCCATTGCTGAAGTCGACTTCCGTGACCACATCATAAACGATGGTCGTGCCAAAACGCTCAGCTTGCTGCTGCATCCGTTCGACGAGTTCCGGGCCGGTGAGACCATCGGGGAAGCCGGGATAATTCTCGACTTCAGACGTAATCGCGACTTGCCCGCCGAGTTGATTACCGGCGATTAAGATCGGATTCAGTTGTGCGCGTGCGGTATACAAAGCGGCCGTCATACCCGCCGGGCCAGAACCGATAATGACAACACGTTCTTTCTTCATAGAATAGGGCACCTTTCGTAACATTATTCATCCATCGACAGGAAACAACGAACGTCACATCGACGATGGGTGAAGACAATTTCAGATGATGTTCAACAAATTGGGTGAATTACTCTTCGGCAATCAATGGTAGTGTGCCGCTATTTTCGGCAATCAGCACCGACAGCAAGGCTTCATACTCTTCGCGGCAATCTTTGCAACACTCAAAATGTTGGGCGACAAGCGGCAATAACTCGCTCAGCTCAACCCCCTCGGCAACTTTATCGATGACCTTATCAAGCTGCTCGTCACAGCTTTTGCAATCCATCTCATCGCCATGTGTCGTGCTCAGGCAAGACAGCAATTGATCGAGTTTATTTTCTGCATGATTGTTCATTTTCGGTGACGCAAACTGCTGCTTGCCCAGCAGAAGACGCCTTACCTCCTTACGGATAAATCGCCTGATCGATACAGAGAAAGTGTACTTTTACGCCAACTTACAAAATAACCGCATCCAATAGTTTACAATAAATCTTTCTTTTACGCATCGCATCAAGCGATAGAGTGTATTCAGGAACAGAATCGATTTTCTTTCTCCAACAACAGCCAACATCATACAGACTAAAAAGTGTCCGGTTTGTGCCATCGCAGAAGGTATTGATACGATTTCCTGAAACACTAGAGATTGGACTGCCAAAAAACATCCAAAGACTTGACGAGTAGCATCTCGCCAATCTTACATTAAGGCCTTCAAATCACTCCTGAAAAATGTCCATCATATAATCGACCGAAATGCCCTGCGCTTCAAGATGACTGCGCAATTTGCGCCGGGCGTCATGAATGAGTTTGTAGAGTGCGTTGCGGTTTGTCCCCATCTGTTCAGCGACAATATCCATCGGCACACCATTGAGCGCGACGGCCACAAGTGCTCGATGCTGCCGTTCAGTCAACGCTTCGTCGAGCGCCTGTTGAATCTTGGCCATCACATCTTGGCGTTCAGCAGCATTTTCAGGATTGGGGGTGGTACTGTTGGTGGTTGTGTTGGACGACACCGGGAGCATTTCGCCCTCTGCCGTCATATCGTCGAGGCTGAAGTCTTTATAACGGGCGCGGCGCAAATCGCTGATGGCGACGCGCACAGCGATTTTCGTCGCCCATGTCGTGAAGCGGCTGTCGCCACGAAAGCTGTCGAGATTTTCCATCACCCGCAGCGTCGCATCTTGTGCGAGGTCTTCGGCCATTTGATTGATTTCCTGCATCGACAGGTTCATCAAATCGCTGCGTTCTCGGCTAAGATAATAAAAAATGCCGCGTTGCAGCCGCGTTCGCAATGCGTCTAAGGCCGCGTCTTGCACTTCGGGCGGGCCGGTTAATTCTTCAAGCCATTGTTCATTTGTGCGTTCAGACATTTTGTCGGTGTGCTTTAATCCAATTTGCACGATTTGCTCTGTACCATCAAAATTGTTCTGTCATCGTTTTATTGCAGAGTCCGAAAAATGATCCAAAAAAACCGCAAAGGACGCAAAGCGGTCACAAAGATTGTACGATGACGAACAATTTGCACATTTTCCGCAGGGGCGAGCCATGCCTCGCCGCTCCACATGCCGGTTTTCCTATGAGGCGAAATGATCTAGGCACTCTTGACGGTTCAAATTGTTTCCCAAACATTTTCGAGGTTCTACATATTATCAAGTGACTTCATCAATTGCGCAACCAAAGTATAACAGATGCTGTATCGCTATGCCATGACATCCCGACATTGCAAACATGTATCGCATCGATAAAACAACCCAAATGATCTAGCCATAGCCCCTCAATTCGGCGTATAATATTTAAGAAGCGGCGGTTAAACCATATTCTCACATCGACCTCATTGTAATCTTATTGAATTCTTACACGTCAGAGGGTATTATCAAGGCAAGCTGCGGTATTGCACCCAAATGCCGTTATTATTGCTACGGAGAAGTTCCAGTGAACGAAAGACCACCCAATAGACCCCAACACCCTAATAACAATCCCAATAACGATAACAATGGCGGTGGCAATTCACCCTTCGGCAACCGAAACGCGCAACGGTTTTGGTTAATCGCCGCGGTCATTGTTGTTTTGTTGTTTATTTTCATGATTGGCAACCCACGCGGTTTCCGCCAGAGTGAAAGTTTCTCGCTCAATCAATTGGCACGAGAAGTGCGAAGTGGCAATGTCGAAGCCATCACGATACAAGGCGGGAATGACGTCTTGGTTGAATTGGTTGATGGCACAGAAGTCGTCATGTATAAAGAGCGCGAAAGCGACCTATTTGAAAATTTGAAGACATTTGGTGTGACGGAAGAGCAATTACAACAACTCACCTTCACCGAAAAAGAAGGCGACAACACAAGTGGTATCATCTTCCAATTGTTGATTGCTGTCGTGCCGACGGTCATCATCGTTTGGTTATTGTGGCGGATGATGCGTTCTGTCCGCACGGGGAATGAACAAGCGATGAATTTCGGTCGCAGCAAAGCGCGTGTCACCCGCGACATGGAACGGCCACAAGTGACGTTCAGCGATGTCGCCGGTGCCGAGGAAGCGAAAGAAGAACTCAAAGAAGTGGTCGAATTCCTCAAAGAACCTGAGAAATTCATCCGGCTTGGCGCCCGCATCCCGAAAGGCGTGCTGATGGTCGGCCCGCCGGGGACGGGCAAAACCTTGATGGCGCGTGCTGTCGCCGGTGAAGCCGGTGTGCCGTTCTTCAGCATATCCGGTTCCGAATTTGTCGAGATGTTCGTCGGGGTCGGCGCATCGCGCGTGCGCGACTTGTTCGAGAAAGCCAAAGCCGAGTCCCCAGCCATCATTTTTGTCGATGAAATTGATGCCGTGGGTCGTCATCGTGGCGCCGGTCTCGGCGGCGGGCATGACGAACGTGAGCAAACGCTCAACCAAATTTTGGTCGAAATGGACGGTTTCGAGACGGGGACGAATGTGATCGTGATGGCGGCCACCAACCGACCCGACATCCTCGACCCGGCGTTGCTGCGTCCGGGACGCTTCGACCGTAAAGTCACGATGGACAACCCGGACGTCAAGGGCCGCCAGCAAATCCTCAAAGTGCATGTCAAAGGCAAGCCACTCGCCCCCGATGTTGACCTCGAAGCGATTGCCAAAATCACCGCCGGATTTTCGGGCGCCGATCTTGAAAATCTCGTCAACGAAGCGGCGATTTTGACGGCACGTCGTAACAAACGTTCGATTTCGATGAGCGAATTGCAAGAGAGCATGGAACGTGTCGCCATGGGGCCAGAGCGTCGCACCCGCGTTGTCACCGAAGAAGAAAAGAAGAAGACGGCGTATCATGAAGCTGGTCACGCAATTCTGATGTTCTTGTTGGAACACGCCGACCCGGTGCATAAGATTACAATTGTGCCGCGTGGTCGCGCCGGGGGGTACACGATGCCGCTCGCGGAGGAAGAAAATCTGTATTACTCTCGCGAGAAATTTGAAGATTTGATCACAACGTTGATGGGCGGGCGTGCGGCTGAAGAGATTATCTTCAATCAATACACGACCGGCGCAAGCAGCGACCTGCAACGGGCGACACAACTCGCTCGTTCGATGGTGACGCAGTTCGGTATGAGCGAGAAACTCGGCCCGCGCACATTTGGCGGCGGGAATCAACAGGTGTTTCTCGGTCGCGAACTCGGCGAGACGCGCAATTATAGCGAAGAAGCTGCTCGCGAGATTGACAACGAAGTCAAGCGCATCGTGCAGACGGCCTATCAACGCGCACTCGATACACTCAAGAAACACAAAGACAAATTGAACGACCTCGCAAATGCCTTGATTGAAGAGGAAACGCTCGACCGGTCGGCATTTGAGGCTGTCATGAATGGCGAAGGCTTGGCAAGCGCCCCGGCGATGTTTGAGCATCATGACGAGGACAATCTCTCGCAGAATAACTAAACGATGCGCTAGACAACGACAGTCAACTGCCCTGCGGATAACATCATCCGCAGGGTTTTTTTGTCGAATCGCATCTGCATACTGCTGAGTTACGGTTTATCTTCGTCGCATCTGACGCTATAATCCGCCCGCTATGACAAACGAAAATGCACAGACAAGCAGACGCCCCACATGGCGCGTCATCGGCGCGGCAATCATCATCGCATTGGTGTTG